>JAIRLA010000230.1 GCA_031259795.1 Azoarcus sp. | reverse complement strand
GCGCGCGCGGCGCGCGACCCGCGATCCAGTTGAGGTCGAGCGCGGCGAGGCGCTCTTTCAGGAGCGCCGGGTGATCGCGCCTCCGCACGACGTAAAGCACATTGGCGGCGACATCCTTGCCGGCCACGTACCAGGCATCGTGCCCGCCGGTTTCGTCCTGATGCTCGCGGATGCCGCCGATGCCCAGGCCCTTGCGCTGGCCGATGGTGTGATACATCAGGCCACGGTGCTCGCCGAGAACGCGCCCATCGTCGAGGGAACGAATCTCGCCGGGACGGGCGGGCAGGTAGCGCATCAGGAAGTCGCGGAACGGGCGTTCGCCGATGAAGCAAATCCCGGTCGAATCTTTCTTGCTGGCTACGGCCAGCCCCGCCTCGGCGGCGATGCGCCGCACTTCGCGCTTGTAGAGCGCGCCGAGCGGGAAAAGCGTCTTCGCCAATTGCGCCTGCGCGAGCCGGTAAAGGAAATAGCTTTGATCCTTGCCGCCATCTTCGGCCTTGAGCAACTGGAATTCGCTCCGGCCATCGCTTTCCCGGGCGCGCACCTGGGCGTAGTGGCCGGTGGCGATGCGCTCCGCCCCCAGAGCCATGGCGTGGTCGAGGAAACAGCGGAACTTGATCTCGGAATTGCAGAGGATGTCCGGGTTGGGCGTGCGTCCGGCTTCGTATTCGCGCAGGAAATCGGCGAACACGCGCTCCTTGTATTCGCGGCTGAAATTGACCACTTCGAGGTCGATGCCGATTACATCGCAGGCGGCGGCGGCGTCGATCAGGTCCTGCCGTGTCGAGCAGTATTCGCCATCGTCGTCGTCTTCCCAGTTTTTCATGAAAAGACCGCTCACCGCGTAGCCTTGCCGCTTGAGCAGCAAGGCGGCGACGGCGGAGTCGACGCCGCCGGAGATGCCGACGACCACTCTCATGCCGTCGCCGTCGTGTGTGGCGTCGTGTGTGGTAGACATATTGGGCTGGCCTCCGTCAGACAAGGCGCGATCCTATCCCTTTTTCCATAGCGGCTGTTCATGCGGGAACGCGCGGGCAAAGCGATCATCGCCCTGCCCGCTGGCCGTGCCGTCCGCGCTCTTTGCGGTCTCGCGTTTTATTCTCGTCCTGGCGGCGGCCCCGGATCAGGCGGAGTCGGCATCGGTCGCCGATACAACTTTGTTGCGCCCCATTTTCTTGGCGATGTATGCGGCGCGATCCGCCTTTTTCATCAGCTCGCCGGCATCGGTCATCGTATCGTCCCGTATGGCGATGCCAATGCTGACCGTCATGGACAACTTCTCGCCGCCCTGATCGAACGTCAGCCGGTCGATCCCGCTGCGCAGGCGTTCGGCGCAGATCACCGCGTCTTCCAGCGGAGTTTCCGGGCAAATCACCAGGAACTCATCCCCCCCGGTACGGCAGATCACATCCTGCCCGCGCAGGATCTGGCGCAAGACGCCAGCCGTCTGGCGCAACACCATGTCGCCGATGTCGTGACCATATACGTCATTGATCTGCTTGAAATTGTCGAGATCGACGGCCATACAGGCCAGCGGATGCTGGTTGCGCTGCGCCGCCAGCCACTCCTGCTGCATGCGTTCGAGCGCATAACGCCGGTTGGGCAATTCCGTGAGCGCATCGGTCAACGCCGCTTCCTGCAAACAGCGATTGGAAATAGCCAGCTCGTTAGCGTAATGCCGCAATTCCTCGCGGTCATGCTCCAGTTCCTGCTGCAAGCGCACGATCCGTTGCGCCGCGGTCAGGCGCGCCAGCACCATGCGCGCCCCCACGGGCTTGACGAAGAAATCGTCCGCCCCCGCCTCGAACACGGCGATGTGTATCTCATCGTCGTCCGGCAAGAGCAACAGGACGTACATGCCGCGCCCGATGCGCGTGGCGCGCAGGGACTTGATGAAGCGGCTGGCGCGCAACGGATCGCCGCCGCCGTCGAGCACCAGTATGTGCGGCTGCGTGTCGAGGATCAGCTCCATGATGCCCGCGAAACTGGCCTGCTCGAATGTCTCGATGCCACACCCCTTCAACGCTCGCGCCAGTCCCGCGCGCTCCGCGGCGTCACTCACGATCAGCATCGCCCGGAGCGCGGGCGATGCGACCGGCGGCGCCGATTCGGCCACGCCGCTGTCTTCCGCCTTCGGCGCGCTCTGTACGGCGGCGCGCGCGTCCGCTCCGTCATCGAGCAAAGCCTCGAACGACAACGGCGCAGCCATCGCCCCGAACTGCAACAGCCTGCTCCACGCACTCCACTGCCGGGCGATCTCGTTGCAATCGGCGACGAACGCCTCGCGCGCGCATCCCAGATGCGCCGCCAGACGCAAGGCCGCCGCCATTGATTCCCGCCGCCGGGATACCGGCCCCAGGCAAATCTCCGCCACGCTCCTGGCGAGGATCAGGCATTGCATCAGCATCGTTTCCCGATCGCCGGCGGCGAACGGCGCTTCCGCCGGATGCTCGAAATAGCGCACCGGATCACAGAACACCGGCGGGAAACCCCAATCCGCCAGCATGACCGCCCCCAGCTCGGCATGCGTCACCGCCAGCGCCTGCCGCTCCTTCTCCGCGAGATCGCACACCGGCCCTTGCGCCGCCTCGATAAGCAGTTTTCCGTACTTGACCGGATAAACGGTCGCCAGCGCCAACTCGCCGATCCGCGCCAGCAGCCCGATACTGAACGCCTCATCGGCGGCGACGATACGCATGCGCGAGACCAGCGTCTGCATGGCGATCGCCATGATGAGCGACGACGACCAGAAATGCGCGTAGTCGAACTCCGGACAATTCCCCTTGCGATAATTCGACAAGAGCGAAAAACCGAGCACCATCGCCCGCACCGCCTTCGCGCCCACCACCATCAGCGCTTCCTGCACCGACACAATCGCGCGCTGCCGCACGAGCATGCCGTTGGCCACCTTGATGAGCCGGCCGACAAAAGCCGGGTCGGCCTTGATGACGCGCGCCAGATCGGTCATCGACGCTGTTTCGTCCTGTGCCATGCGCATGATCGCCAATGCAACGCCGCGCGGCGACGGAAGGTGGCCTGTTGCCTTGATCTGGGCAAAACGTGTGAGGTCGATCGGAACATTCATACCAATTGAAATCGAGGAAGATCGTTCATCGGAGATGAAATACTGTCAGCGGGGCCACTGCGGCAACCGCCTGCAAACCGTGCACATGGCGGGTATGGGTATAACACAAACAGCAAGACAGCCCGCGCCAAGTTTAACGCATCGACCCGACTCTCCCCGCCGGACAAGCGCCGCGAATAACCTGGTCCGGTCTCCAGACCAAAAAGACAAATATCCGAAGAAAATACAATCCCGTGACGACGAATAAAAAAACGACTTCCCGATCAGGACAGGACGCGGCATGATAAAAAAATCAAATCGGCTGCACGCCGGCGAGCAACGTCGATAATCATACTTCTCTTCCCGAGCGCCTTATATTGAGGAAAACCGAACCGCGTGAATTGCCACATCATTGCGAACCTCCCCGCCCTCGTCATTACGAGGAAGGGAAAGGCTTTCGTAATGACGAATTCTTCCGATAGGTTCCCCTCTCCGCTTGCAGGAGAGGGTGGCCGAAGGCCGGGAGAGGGGGCGCCAACCATCCGGCGCGATAGCGCCGCTGATTTCCTGGCGGTGTAGAGTGGGTAGATGTCGCGTTCCTCCCTCCCCTTTTTATCAGCGTCGACGCGCTCTGCATGGAACGAACTGGATTGCCGCGTCGACGCGCTCTTCGCAATGGCAAGAGGGTAAAGGCCCCCGCTTGTGACGAGGCGGGGGGATTGCCGCGTCCCTGCGGCTCTCGCAATGACGAGTATGATTTCCAAGTGCGGCAGCCCTGTTCCCCGACCCTTGGTTCCCTGATCCCGGCTCCACGCGCCGCGCGTCATCTAATACACTACAGCCT
>JAIRLA010000216.1 GCA_031259795.1 Azoarcus sp. | reverse complement strand
TCCCACTTGTCGTGGCAATACAGCCCCCGGAACAGCGGCTCGTTGCCCGCGAGCAATTCCGCCAGCGTGTCGAGGAAGAGGCTTTTGCCGAAGCGGCGGGGGCGGGAGAGGAAGTAGGCCTTGCCTTCCCGGATCATGGCGAGGGCGAAGGCGGTCTTGTCGACGTAGTAGCAGTTGTCCTCGCGGATTTCGCGGAAGGTCTGGATGCCGATGGGCAGCTTTTTGCGGGACATGGGCGGCTCGCGGGGGAGGAAAATGCCGATATTATGCCGTGGATCAGAGGACGGAAGACAGAGGACAGAGGACGGTCAGTTTGCGGCTTCGCCGGTTTGGAGAACGAACGACCCTCCCGTCTTGCCATTGCGAAAGTCCTCCCCCCTCCCCCCGTCATTGCGAGGCGCGCAGCGCCGTGGCAATCCAGTTCGTTCCATGCGGAGCGCGCGCTCCCGCCGCGCAAAAAACGCGCCGTGTCCGCGCGACATGGCGCGATCCCCTCCGCTCCGGCACAATCGCACTTCCGTCCGTGTCCTCCCCGTCATTCGATGACATTCCACCCTCGCCGCCGCGAAGCGCTTTTCCCCCGCGCCCCGTTCCCGCTTCTTTCGCGGCTCGCCGCGCGCCGCCGGTCATGAGCGCGATCCTGTTGACTGGCGCAAGCGGTTTCATCGGGCAGGCGCTGGCCCGGCGGCTCGCGTCGGACGATCATCGCCTGCGGCTGGCGACGAGGTCGCCGCTGCCCGGCTGTCCGGATGGCGCCGAGGTATTCCATTTTGCCGGTCTCGATCCGGCCACGGACTGGACGGCGGCGCTCACCGGCATCGAAGTGGTCGTCCACTGCGCGGGCCGCGCGCATGTCATGGCCGAGACCGCCGCCAACCCTCTGGCCGAATTCCGCCGCATCAACACCGATGCCACGGCGCGGCTCGCCAGCCAGGCCGTACAGGCCGGCGTGCGGCGTTTCGTGCTCGTGAGCACGGTCAAGGTCTGCGGCGAACGCACCCGGCCCGGTACAAGTTTCACCGCCGATACCACCCCCGTCCCCGCCGATCCTTACGCCATCTCCAAGCTCGATGCTGAACGCGCCGTGCGCGCGCTGGGCGCGAGCGGCGGCATGGAGGTCGTCATCGTCCGCCCGCCGCTGGTCTATGGGCCGGGCGTCAGGGCCAATTTCTTGCGCCTGATGCGATGGATCGACCATGGCCTGCCCCTGCCGCTGGCCGGTATCGACAACCGGCGCAGCCTGGTCGCGCTCGACAATCTCGCCGATTTGCTGGCGCGCTGTATCGACCACCCCGCCGCCGCCAACCAGATTCTGTACGCCAGCGATGGCGAGGATTTATCGACGCCGGAGCTTTTGCGCCGCATCGGCATGGCGCTTGGCAAACCCGCGAGGCTGTTCCGCGCCCCCGCCTGGCTGCTCGGGAGCGGCGCGCGCCTGCTCGGTCAGCGGGCGTTGATCGACCGCCTGTACGCCTCGCTGCAAGTCGATATCCGCCCGACCCGCCGCCTGCTCGCCTGGTCGCCCCCTTGTACGGTCGATGTGGCGCTGGAGCGCACCGTGGAACATTTCCGCGCCCGCAAACAGCATTGACCGGCACAGATCATGGAGATCGCCCTTCCCCCGAATCCCGCGCAATGCTGCGGGCTGGCGCTGGCCGTGGCGGCGCTGTCCCTCGCGCTCACCGCGCTGCTGCGCCGCTATGCCCTGTGGCGCCGCCTGCTCGATATTCCCAACGCGCGCAGCTCGCACACAGCGCCCACCCCGCGCGGCGGCGGCGCGGCGATCGTGGCGAGCTTTTTCGCCGCCCTCGCCGCGGCCAGCCACATGGACATGCTGCCGCCAGCGCTGGTCTGGACCTTAATGGGCGCGGGCGGACTCGTCGCCCTCGCCGGTCTCATCGACGATCACGGCCATCTCGCCGCGCGCTGGCGCTTGCTGGCGCATTTCATCGCCGCCGCCGCATGCCTGTACGCGCTGCCGGAACACCCCGGGCTTTTCGGCGCGGCCCATTCGTCATCCGGAGGTTTCCTGGCGCTCCTTGTGTGCGGCGAGGCGCTTTATCTGGTGTGGATGCTCAATCTCTACAACTTCATGGACGGTATCGACGGCATCGCCGGAACCGAAGCCATTTGCGCCAGCCTCGGCGGCGCGCTGCTCTTCCTGTCGGGCGGCGCTCCCGGCCTGGCCGCCGCCCCGCTCCTGCTCGCGGCGGCGGTGGCCGGATTCCTGTACTGGAACTGGCCGCCGGCGCGAATCTTCATGGGCGACGCCGGCAGCGGTTTTCTCGGTTTCGCGCTCGGCGTCCTGCCCCTGTATGCCGCATTGCAGGCGCCCGCGCTTTTCTGGGGCTGGATGATCCTGCTGGCCGTATTCATCTGCGACGCCAGCCTGACCCTCGCGCGCCGGGCGCTCGCAAGAGCGCGCATCCACGAAGCACACCGCAGCCACGCTTACCAGCACGCCGCGCGGCGCTGGGGGCATCGTTCCGTCACGCTCGCGGTCGCGGCGATCAACCTCTTCTGGCTCCTGCCGCTGGCGCTGCTCACCGCCTTGGGCCACATCCTTCCCGCCATCGGCGTGGCCGCCGCCTATGCGCCGCTTTTCGCGCTCGCCTGGGCGCTGGATGCCGGCAGGGACGAGCGCGAATCTTCCGCCTGAGCGGGGGAGGGGAGTCCATCGGAATTCGTCATTGCGAGTACTTCCCCCCCCCCCTCGTCATTGCGAGGAGCGCAGCGACGTGGCAATCCAGAGCGTTCTATGCGGAGCGTATCGACGCTGTTTTTATCGCCAGCTGTTGCGGAGTAGCATGTAGACGCCTATGCCAAACGGATGAATGAAATCCCGCGCCCGCCGGGGTGTGGCGGCGCCGTCCGGCAATGCCGCGGGACGGACTCTTTACAAATGCTCACGCTTTCATTAAGGTCAGCGGCCTGTGTGAATTACGAATCATTATTCCGCCAGGCGAAACAATCATCATGAACAATGAAGTCATTCTCACCGGCCCCGAGGCGGGCGTCGCCACTGTTCGCGTCAACCGTCCCGATGCCCGGAACGCGCTCAACCAGAATGTCCGCCGTCTTCTGGCGGAGCATTTCACCGCCTTGGGCCAGGATGAGGAGACGCGCTGCATTGTGCTGACGGGC
>JAIRLA010000178.1 GCA_031259795.1 Azoarcus sp. | reverse complement strand
TCGCCGCCGCCCCAGTGTCGGCATATTTTCGCTGCCGCATCCTTGCCGACGATGCCGGTCAGCCGCCGCCAGTTCAGCGCGGCCCGCCCCGTGCCGCCCTCGCCGCGCTTGGGCACCGGAAAGCGCTGGCCCGGCCAGGCGGTGATGATCGCCGCCGCCGCCTCGGCCCCGGCCACCCGCAACAGTTCCGCCGCCGTCGCGGGGAACTGTGGCAGCGTGGCCAGGGCGGCGAGGTCGGCGGGCGTCATTTTTTCCGCGAGAGTTTCGCTTGCTGCATGGCTTCGCGCGCCAGCTGGCGCTGGCGCGCGTGGATGGCGCGCTCGACCGTGCGTTGCAGGAAAGGCACGCGCAGCGCCTCGATGCATTGCGCCGCGCTGAAATCCTTGACGGCTTTTATGCGATCGTCGGCGGCGATTGTCTCTACCTCTGCTCCGCACATGTTGTATTTAAACGGATTTGTCATTGCCCTCTCCCGCGTTGTTCGCCGCGACAGCGTCCTGTTGAGCGCCGCGACCACGTCGCCCAGGGCGCGCACGTCGCAGAACTCCAGCCGATCCACACCGAGCTTGCGGGCAATCGCATCCGCATAAGCCAAATTATGAACCACGCCGGTAACGCGGTGCAGTTCGGCAAGTAGCGCGTCGATCTTGCCCATCAGCGCCGCCTTGCCCTGCGCCGGGGGCGAGCGCCGCCGCCCCTCGTAGCGGGCCTTGCCGTGCGCATGCGGGGTGCCGCGATTGAGATGGTCGAGCAGCCGCCCGATCTCGGGCAGCGTGCATTCCTTGAGAGACGCCCGGCCAGTGATTGCAATGGTCACGTCATGGCGGGCGGACTCGTCCAGGCCGCGATCCTTGCATGCCGCGAAGACCGCGCGCATCAGCTTGGCGCGGGCGGCGGCGGGGGCTGCGGCGCGATCTCGATCTACTGCCTGCTTAGCCATGGCTTATCCTCCATGATTTTTTCGACCAGCTTGGCGAACTCGGACAGCCGCGCCGCCGCCTCGCCTGCGTATTCCGTTTCCGCGACGCCGGGCACCATCATCACATGGCGCGCGCATATGGCGAGGGCGGCGCGCAACGTGTGCGACGGCGCGCAGGCGATCGGCAGCGCGCCCTCCGGCAGCTTCAGCCGCGCATCCTGGAACTCGATCTTCCCGCAGCGCCACGCATAGGCGCGCTCATATCCAACTCGTGGTTCATTCATTTCGGTTCCTTTTGTCCAACCGTTCGACCACCCCGATCCTTCCTTGCACGAATGATGCGGAGAAGATATTTTCGTCATCGTGGAATTCGATCATGCCGGTAAATCTGTACCGCACCCACCGCGCCTCTTTGCGCGTCACCACGTCTGCAAGAAGCCCGAGACCTTGCGCATTTGAAGGAATGCGATACACGGTTTCATACAACTGCAACCACAGCGTCCCGGTCTCCCGGATCTCGTAGTTCTCGTTCCACGTTCTGAAGCTATTCGTTTTGAATTTCAGTTTTTCGGGATGCGCAACGCCCGGCAACGGATAGCTGCACACGATGTAGTCATATGTGCTCATGCTCGTCCCTCTTGTCCTTGTCGAACAGTCTGCCGAACCGCGTGACGAAGAGCCTCAGCCCGTGCCGCGCCAGCCGCATGTCGCTCGACATCTGCTCGGCATCAAGCTTGAGCAGCGCCGTGGCGGCATCGAATGCCTCTCTTGCGAGACGCTCTGCGCGCGCCCTGTTTAGATGCTCTTTGAAATCCCCCCCCATCGCGCGCACGGTCTGCACCAGCGCCGCGACCGCGCCCGCGTGGCCGGGGTACAGCCCCTCGGCGACGCGCCGCCCGGTGATCGGGTCGGAGACGGCAAAAAAGCCGAGCGGCGCGGTCTCGGGGTCGAGCGAGCGGTGGATCACCAGCCCGTATGCTGTTTGCGCGCCCCATACCCAGTACGCCACCCAGGCCCCGCAGGCCGGGCCGTTCTTTGGCCAGACGGCGGGCTGCACGTCCGCGCCAAGGAAAAAGCGCCGGGTGAGCGCCCCCTCGCCGCCGCGCCGGGCGCAGACGACGATCGGCGATTTGTGACGGCGGCTCATGACTCCCCCCTTTCGGCGGCGAAGAGCGCGTCGACCTCGGGATATTCGCTCCGCAGTTTCTTTTCCCATTCCGCGCGCGCATCAAGGTACTGCCCCAATAATGACAAACCATTTTGATCTGTGCCGGACATCAGTGCCTTGCACAGATCACCATTACCCGCCTTGGCGGCAAGGCAGCCAGCCTCAATCACGGCGTGGAGCTGCCCCAGATGCGCGGGGGAAATGAATGATGATTTTCTCTTTTCCATGACGTTCTCCTATACGGACGCAAGATCGAGCGGGATCGTCTCGTACTGATCCGAGTCGCCGACGCGCCGGTAGACACGCACGTAAGTTGCCGTGCCCGCTGTCTGTATCGAATCGCGGATCGCCAGCATTGCGTTCTTCCACTCGTCATCATCTATTTCCAGCCGCAATAGTTCCAGCACGGCGGCGGTCTTGATCTGCCCTTTACTGTCGGTACGGAAAGCACGATCCACCAGGGCGCGGATGTTCGGGTTCGCACCGCTGCTCCAGCGCGTGATGCATTTGTCGATAAGCAATTTCGCCGCCTCGAGCTCCTCGGTAAAAATAATGCGCTCGGCAACTGATCGGGTTATCCGGTAGCACCCGTCGAACGACATTAGTGAGACGTTGCCCTTTTTCCCGCCCATGGTCGCGCCGTACTTTTCGCCCGCGATGCGCACCAGGTCGGCAACGTCTGAAAGCGCGCGGGATTTGAACGCCGCCAGTTCGGCGGCGAGTTCCTCGGCACGGCGCGCAAGATGGCGGACCACCTCGTCGCGCAAGAGGTCCTGTTCGCGGATTTGCTCCATGGGCACCAGGTGCCCCGCCGCGTTTTTCATATATCCCTCCGGAATTACAGCAGTCATTTCAGCCCTCCA
>JAIRLA010000151.1 GCA_031259795.1 Azoarcus sp. | reverse complement strand
GGCAGTAAGGGGCCGCTGTCCATTCCCCGCCGCAAAGAAATCAGCGTCGCTTCGCTCCGCATTGAAGGAAACCCTCTCACGGACTTAGGCCACCCTCCCCCGCAATCGGGGGAGGGGAGTCAAACCCCGGCCTCCGGCCATCCTCTCGCCCGCCAAGCGGAGGAGGGGAGTCCATCGGAAGGACTCGTCATTGCGAAGAGCGCCCCCACCTTCGTCATTGCGAGGGCCGCAGGCCCGTGGCAATCCAGTTCCTTCCATGCGGAGCGCAGCGACGCTGTTCATTTTCTTCCCCCCGCCGCGCCGCCGCCGCCGCCGCCGTTTTTCATCAGCCAATCGAACCCGTCCGGATTGCGTGCGAGCGGGCGCACGAGGTCGGCGGCCACGAGCTTGTCGCGGGCGAGTTGTGCCAATGACTGGTCATAGGTCTGCATGCCGAGCGCCGTGCCGGACTCCATCGCCGAATAAATCTGCGAGGTGCGGCCCGAGGCGATGAGGTTCGTCACCGCCGGAGTGCCGCGCAGGATTTCCACCGCCGGTGCGCGCCCTCTCTGGTCGGCGCGCGGCAAAAGCTGCTGCGCCACCACCGCCTTCATGACGAGCGAAAAACGGTGCCGCGCCAGTTCCTGTTCCTCGCCGGGAAACGCGCCGACGAAGCGCTCCGTCGCCCCCACCGCGTCGGCGGTGTGCAGGGTGGAGAAGACGAGATGGCCGGTCTCCGCCGCCGTCAGCGCGGCGCGCATGGTCTCGGTGTCGCGCAGTTCGCCCACCAGGATCACGTCCGGGTCTTCGCGCATGGCGGCGCGCACCGCCAGGGCGAAGTCCGGCGTGTCGGCGCCCAGTTCGCGGTGGCTGACCAGGCTTTTCAGGGACTTGTGCACGAATTCCACCGGGTCTTCGATGGTGAGGATGTGGCGCGCCATGTGGGCGTTGATCTCGTGGATCAGGGTGGCGAGCGTCGTGCTCTTGCCGCTGCCAGTGACGCCGGTGACGAGCACGAGGCCGGAAGCGAGGTAGGCAAGCTCCTTCAGCCCCGGCGGCAGCATGAGTTCGGCGAGGCTGGCGAAGCGCTCGGGCAGGTGCCGCGCCACCAGCGCGGGCATGCCCAGCGAGCGGAAGAAATTGATGCGGAAACGGCTTCCTCCCAGCGAGGTATGCCCCAGGTCGACGCTGCCTGTCTCCATGAACATGGCTTGGCGCGCGGCGTCGAGCAGATGCCCGGCGAGTTCGTGCATGTCGCTCTCGCTCCAGAGGCGGTCGTCGCAGGGGCCGAGTTCGCCGTGCGCCCGCCAGTGCGCCCGCCGCGCCGCGCTCAGGTGCAGATCGGAAGCGCCGTTGGGCGGAATCTGTTCGAGCAGCAGGCGGAACGCTTCCAGCGGCGGCAGGCCCGCCGTGGACACGGCGGCGCCCCGCGCCGCTTCCGTGGCGGCGGGTGTGGCGGGAATCATGTTTTCAGATGGCAAGGTGCATCTCCACTTCCAGCCACTGCTTGGTCGTGTTGGGGCTGCCGAAGGTGTCGTTGCGGCGGACGTTGCCGGTTTTTACCGTGATGTTGCTCCACACCGGCGCGGCGACGCGCGACAGGGTCGAAAGCCCATCGAGGAATTCCATCAGCCCCCGGTAGCTGGCCCTCCCCCGCAATCTCAGGAGCGGGCGCTTGTAGGGCGAACTCTCGCTCGCTTTTTTCAACAGATCGGGCGTCGGCGGTTGGTCGTTGTTTCCGGCGCGGTTGCCGTAGATGTGCTCCAGCGCGGTCACTTCCATGTCGCCGCTTTCGGCCAGGCGGGCGATTTCCGATTTCAGCGCCTGGAGGGTTTCGAGGTCGTCGAGCGGCACGAAGCGCGCCAGCAGCCGCGCCCGCTCCGCTTCCAGTGCGGCGAGCGATTCCCGCACCTTGGCAAGCTCCCGGCGCGTCACCTGGATGTCGAGACCGTCGAGATTGAGCTTCTGGAGCGCGGCGTCGTTCTTGCCCTTGCTCGCCGCGCGGTTGCGCACGTTTTGCTTCTGTTCTTTGTAGATCAGGTCGCCCAGTTGCTTGTTGCCCGGCTGCCAGAGCAGCAGCCCGTAGCAGAGCGCGATCAGGAAGCAGGCCGCCCCCGCCAGTTGATGACGCTCGGCGGGCAAAAGGCGGTTCCACGCCCCGGCGGCCTGCCGGAAGAGTTTGTTCATGGTTTGTCTCCCGTTGCGTTGTTTGCGGCATTGGCGGCTTCCGCGCCCCGTTCGCCGTCCCCCAGCCCGAGTTCGTCCGCCGCCGCGTGCGGCACGAGCCAGAACGACACGAAATAGCCGGGCTTGCCCTCGCGCCCCGCGCCCGCCCGCACATTGGTCTGTGCCACCGCGTAGCCGAGATTGGCGGCGGCGAGCGCCTCATGCACCCGCAGGGCGAAGGTCTGCGCGCTGCTGTAGTTGATCGTCCACCCGACCACCATGACATTGCCCATGCCGCTGCTCTGCTGGGCGTTGCGCACCACTTCCAGCACCACGTCGTCGCTGATGTTGGCGGCGAGCGTGCGCAGCAGTTGCGGCAGATGGCTCGTCATGCTTTCAACGGCCTGCAAGCGTTCGGTCTCGGGCACGAGTTGCGCGACCCGCTTGCGCGCCGCCTCCAGTCCCGCGCGTTCCTGCCGGGCCGCGAGCAGGACGCTGGCTTCCTGTTGCGAGGTGTTTGCCCGGCGCTGGCTCTCCACCTCGGCGAGGATGAAACGCTTCTTGATGGCGGCGATCTCCATGCGTTGCCGGATGTCCAGCCCGGCGGCGATGGCGACCACGAGCAACGGCAGGCAGAGGTGCCAGAACCCCGCCCGCGTCCACGGCGGGCGCGGCGGCTCGCCGAAACGGATGAGCGGCAATGGCACGATGCGCGCCCGGTACTGGAGCGCGAGACACTCGAACACGGCGCGGCGCGCGGCGGCGGCCTCGCGCAGTTGCGGCGGACGGCCCCAGCGCAGACCGATGTCTTCGAGCAGCGCCTTGACTTGCGCCTCGTCGCGCGTATCGAAGCAGACGATCTCCAGCGCGTTCACCCCGCCCGCCCGCCAGTCGGCGACAAGCCGCAGCAGCCAGTCGGCGGCGAGCGGCCGCTCCATCCGCCCCTCGACGCGCGCCGACACGATCCGGC
>JAIRLA010000143.1 GCA_031259795.1 Azoarcus sp. | reverse complement strand
ATGCCGGCCTGTAAATCCGCCAGTTCTTCGATCAGGGCGGCGGAGGTGAGTTCGGACTGCTTCAGTTCTTCGACCCGGTTTTCCAGGGTGTCCGTCGCTTGGTGGATGCGCTTGGCGCTCTCCAGGCGGCGCTTGAGCTGCAATTGGTATTCGCGCACCTGTATTTCGAGCGGCGCCATCACGGCGCGCAGCCATTGCTCGACGTCACGATTGACGACTTCAAAAATGCGCCGCGCCTGTACCGCCACGGTTTCAAAGAACTTTTGCATGAGCACGCTTTTTTCGGTCGTCACCAGCGTCAGCGTGGTATTGATCTGGCGGTTGAAGGCGTTCTCCAGGCGATTGATCTCGGCTTCGCAATTCCGGGTCGAGAAAGTTTCGGGCGCGGTCAGCTTGAGTCCGTGCTCGATGCTGAAACGCTTGTACATGGTGTCGAGCATGCGGTAGATCTCGCCGATGTCCGATTCGGCCAGGCCCAGGTTGGTGCGCATGCGGACAAAGAGATCCTGCATCGCTTCGCGCAGCCCCGAAGAGAAGCGCGCTTCAGTCATGGCTTCGCGCACCTTGCGGGTTTCGGCGCGCAGGGTGTCCAGCCCGAGGTGCGCGAGCAACTGGTTGGAAAGGCCGGAAAATACCGAACGCACCGCGTAGTATTTTTTGAGTCCCTGCTCGAATTCGTCCTTTTCGACGCGGATCTTGTACATCATGTATTCGACGACGCCGCGATTCTTGCCGTGCAGGCTGGCAAGCTCCCGCAGTTGTTCGCGCACGCCTTCGAGCCGCGCTTGCAACAATACTTCCGCCTGGTGGATCAGATCGCGGGTTTCTCCCAGCGTGTTGTCGCGGACGATTTCCTGGCTGGCCGGCAGCAAATCTTCGGAAAGCGCCCGTTCCAGCGATGGCAGGCGGCTTTTTTCGAGGAGTTCCCTGTCGCCATTCACCCGCGCCACCAGCCCTTTTTGCGCCGAGACCGGGAAGACCAGATCCATGTCGATATCGAGCGTTTCGGCCACGGAACGCACTTGGCGCCCGATTTCGGCGCTGATGCTTTCTTCATCGCGCAATCCGTCCCACAGGCCGTCGATCTTGTTGAGCACGACCATGCGGCCTTTCTGGCGCGTGCCGGTATTGACGTATTCGCGCCAGACCGTCATGTCGCTGAGGGTCACGCCAGTATCGGCGGCGAGGATGAAAAGCACGGCGTGCGCGTTGGGAAGCAGCGAAAGCGTCAATTCAGGCTCAGCGCCGATCGCGTTGAGTCCGGGCGTGTCGAGCACCACCAGCCCCTGTTCGAGCAGCGGGTGGGGGAACTGGATCACCGCGTGCCGCCAGCTTGGAATCTCGACCATGCCGTCGTTGCCCAGCTTGAGGCCATCCGCGCCCACGGGGTCGATCTTGAACCCCAGCCGCACGGCTTCTTCTTCCGGTACGCGCGTGACTTCGCCCACCCGCGCCAGCGCCGTCTGGAGCCTGACCACCGAATCGGCTTCGAGCGGCACCACGACCCATTGTTCCGTCATGTTCTTGAGTTCGCTCACCGGCTCCGTGGATACGCGCGTGCCGATCGGCAGCAAGCGCAATTCCGGTTTCGCTCCCGGCGACCACTGCAATTCGGTCGGACACATCGTCGTGCGCCCGGCGCTCGACGGCAGGATGCGGTCGCCATATTCCGAGAAGAATATGGCATTGATGAGCTCGGATTTGCCGCGCGAGAACTCGGCGACGAACGCAACCGTGAGCTTGTCCGCGCGCAGGCGCTCGATCAGGTACTGCAAGCGCTGATCGGCCTGGACATCGCCCACATCGTTGCGATTCAGCCAGTTTCGCAAGCGCAGTATTGCTTCGATGGTTTCGCCGCGCCAGCGGCTGTAAGCTGAAAATTGTTCGGCCAAAGTCATGTCGATTCACCCGTCGGGTCTGGTCGATCCAAAAGACGATCAAAGTCTAGCGCTGAACACAAACGCGTTCCATTGTGAATGCATGGGGAGGCATGCAAATTTGTCCATCATTCGTGTTTCTGACACACTGGGCAAAAAAAACTTGCGCGCCCCGCGCTCACGGTGCGCGCGATAATTGTACCGCATAGTCGGCAGGGTTCGCCGTCGCGGCCATACACAAAATATTGCTGCTGGAAATAACCGGGCTTGCCATCTCCCCCGACAAAATCGCGCAGCGTGCTTCCTCCGGCGGCAATCGCCGCGGCAAGCGTCTCCTTGACCGCGCGCGCCAGATCCGCGCAACGCGCGGCATCGAGCCGCCCGGCCATTTCCAGCGGATGGATACGGGCGCGGAACAGGCTCTCCGAGGCATAGATATTACCGATTCCGGCCACGCGGCGCGCGTCCAGCAACAGATGCTTGACCGGCGCGCGCGATCCCCGCCCGGCGCGATGCAGCCACGCGCCATCGAAGCCGTCTTCCAGCGGTTCCGGCCCGAGCCGCGCCAGCGCCGGATGTGCGGCCGCTCCGCCAGGATGCCACGCCACCAGCCCGAAACGGCGCGGGTCGCGCAAACGCAGCGCGCATCCGCCGAACACGAAATCGACATGATCGTGGCGGCCGGGCGCTTCACCCGCATCGGCCAGCCGCAGGCTGCCCGACATGCCCAAGTGCAGGATCATACCGCCCCCGGGCGCGAAATCGAACAGCAGATACTTGGCCCGCCGCCCCACCCGCGTGAGCGCGCTCCCGGCCAGCGCCGCGCCCAAGCCGGGCGGCACGGGCTGGCGCAAGCGCGCCTCGCGCACCGTGACCGCCGACAGCGTCCGCCCCTCGACATGGGGGCGGATACCCCGGCAAGTGATCTCGACTTCAGGCAATTCCGGCATCGCGGCTCCTCGAAAACAGTACGGGCGACCGCGCCGCGCATTCCCGCGCTTGCCGCCACTCCAGCATAATGCCTGCCATGACGCGCCATGGCGGGGTTTGCCCGACCGTTTGTGGCGCGGTAGCCACGGAAAGCGCGATCCGGAGCAATTCCACGATGAAACTTCACCTCATTCCTTTGGGCATGATCCTGGCGTTCGCCCTGGCGGGCGTTCCCGCGCGCGCGGAAGACGCGGCGGCGCGCCATTCCCTCCCTGCCGGAAAAGATATCCCCGATCCCGATGTCTCCGGAAATGAATGGCTGGAAAACCCTTATTACACCCGTCGTCAGTACGACGCCCAGTTCAACCATGCCGACGCCCTGGCGCTTGCCGGCCCTTCGGTGAAGGACGGGGTGACGCACTACTGGCAACAGGACGGCAAGACCCGCATCCGTTTCGCGCTCCACCGCGCCGGGGATTTGCGCTCCTGGGCCAAACGGCGGGGCATCGCCCTGCGATTGACCCGGCAACGAACCGCCGGCCCGGTCTACAACCGCGACCCGGTGATCTTCCGGGGCAAGACGGCGATCCCGGTTTTCATCGTCTCGCCGGAGGGCCTGACGCCCGCCCGGATCGTGGCTTTTGCCGTCGGCGGCGATTCCTGCAAGGGCGGCAACTGGGTGGAAGTGGCGCTGAATGATGACACCACCCCGCCCGTGTGGGCGGTCATCGCCCTGCGCAATTCCGCTCTTGCCCGGAAAGCGAAAGTCACGCGCCAGCGGCAACTGGAAACGCTCGAGGGAGGAAACCATTACCTCGAACTCAGGCGCGGCGTGCTGCGGCTCGAATTTGAAAACGACGCCCTGCCGCCCCTCATCCTGGTTGCCCGGCAGTTGGGATTCAAAGAAGGGACTTTCGAAGTGGGCGAAAAAGAAGATGAATGGATCGAGACGGGAGAAGAAATACTGCTGGGGAGCGCCTGGGGAACGGAAATCTTCATTGCCGCCGCCGACCCGGCGAGAACAGGGAAGGTCGCTGGCAGTGGTATCGACTTTGGCCGCTTCATCAGCTTCTTGGGTTCCCCGCCCTGCCCGCCGCCCGCGCCGGAGTGAGACGCCCGCCGCCCATCCCGCACCGGCATCGGTATCTACATGTAGATACCTGTGCTGCGGAGGGGCGGGGGGAATCCATCGGCAGAACTCGTCATTGCGAGGAGCCTGATTAAATCCGATCCCCGATCCCTGACTTCTGATGCCGCCGTTACAATGCCCGGGTTTTCTCCACCGATCCCGGAACCATGCAAGCCACGAATCTGGATTTCGATCACTATAGTGCGCTCCCCGAGGCTGAAACGCAGGCGCGCATCCTGGATGCGCGCGCGCGGCTCGGCAAGCGCGCCGTGCTCTTGTGCCACCATTACCAGCGCGCCGATGTCTATCGCCACGCCGATCTCACCGGCGATTCGCTCAAGCTTGCCCGGCTGGCGGCGCGGACCGACGCCGAGTTCATCGTGTTCTGCGGCGTGCATTTCATGGCCGAAGTCGCCGACATCCTGTCGCGGCCCGAACAGACTGTTGTCCTGCCCGATCTGGCGGCGGGCTGTTCCATGGCCGATATGGCCAGTCTGGCGAAAGTCGAGCGCTGCTGGCGCGAACTCTCCACCGTGCTTGGGGAGCCGGACGAACGCATCACCCCCGTGACCTATATCAATTCCGCCGCCGATCTCAAGGCGTTCTGCGGCGAGCACGGCGGTATCGTCTGTACTTCGACCAACGCGCCCGCGATCATCGACTGGGCATTGGCGCGCCGCGAGAAGGTGCTGTTTTTCCCCGACCAGCATCTGGGACGGTGGACGGGCCACAAGAAAGGGATCGCGCTCGACCGCATGGCGGTGTGGAATCCCGATCTCGAAAACGGCGGACTGAGCAACGCTGAAATCGAGAATGCCCGTATCCTTCTGTGGGACGGGCATTGCTCGGTGCACCAGATGTTCCAGGCCGGACATATCCTGCGCTGGCGCGCGCAATATCCTGATGGGCTGGTGATCTCGCATCCCGAATGCAATCTCGATGTGTGCCGCGCCTCCGACCACGTCGGCTCCACTGAATATATTGCCAACACCATCGCCGCCGCTCCGCCCGGTACGCGTTGGCTGGTGGGCACTGAGCTGAATCTGGTCAACCGCCTCGCGGAGCAGATGGCGCCGCAGGGCAAGACGATCCAGTTCATGGCGCCGATGGTGTGCATGTGTTCGACGATGCAGCGTATCGACCCGCAACACTTGGCGTGGACGCTGGAAAACCTCGCCGCCGGCAAGGCGGTGAATCCGATCCGCGTGCCGGCGCGCGAGGCCGCGCTGGCAAAGGTCGCGCTGGAGCGGATGCTGGAAATTTTCTGAAGACCGTCATGATGCTCCCATCGACGATGCGGGCATGGCGCGGGTGGTTGCCATGGGCTTTGGCGTGCGTCTTGTTCGCGGTCGCGGCTTTTTTGCGTTTCCAGCAGATCGGCGCGCAATGGTTGACCGACGATGAGTGGCACGCGGTGTACAAGGCGCTCTCCGGGGCGAGTTATGCGGAAATCGCCGTCTCGCTCGGGCAAGCGGATTTTTCCGTGCCGCAGGCGCTGGTCTATAAATGGCTGGCGGCGCACGGGGGCGTGGATGAGTTCGGCATGCGCTTGCCGATGCTGCTCATGGGGTTGGCGCTGGTGGTTGGCGGGGGCTGGTGGGCATGGCGCAATTTCGGCGCGGCGGTAGGATTGGGGTTCATGGGCTTGCTGGCGGTTTCTCCGGCGCTGGTCTATTACAGCCGCGCCGCCCGCCCATACGCTTTTACCGTGGCGCTGGGCTGGGGGGCGATATTGGCGCTGGCGCGCTGGCGCGACGGACATGGGGCGCGCTGGGCCTGGGTCTATCTGTTCGCCGCCGTGCTGGCGTGTTGGCTGCATATGGCGGCGGCGCCGTTCGTGCTCGCGCCGCTGGGCTGGATCGCGGTATGCGACGCCTGGCGCGCCTGGCGGCGGCGCGATTGGCGGAGGCTGTGCGCGAGTTGGCCGCTGGGCCTCGGCACGGTCGCGGCGGTGGTGGCGCTGGCGGGGTTGCCGATGCTGCTCGATCCGCAGACACTGGGGCGGCGCGTGGGAAAGGATGTGCCGTGGCTGGAGACTTACATCGGGGGATGGTTCAGTTGGCTGGGGGTCGATTCGCGTGTTCTGGCCGGGCTGTGCCTGTTGCTGGCCGTGCCGGGCGCCATCGAATTGCGCCGGCGCAGGCCGGAGGTGTTCCATATGGCGCTCGCCGGTATCCTGGCTTTGCTCGCGGCGATTTATGTCGTCCGTCCGGCCAGCGTCTATCTCACGATCGTTTTCAGCCGCTATTTGCTGGTGATCGCGCCGCCATTGCTGCTGTGCGTGGTTCTGGGCGCGCAATGGGGCGGACGGCGGTTGCGTGCGCCCGGAATCGCGGCGGCGGCATTCGTGCTGTTGTCGGCGGCGATGTTGTTCGATGGGCCGACGCTTTCCATCATCGCGCGGCCCAATAATTTCTCCCTGCATTGGTGGTATCAATTCGATTACCGCGTCCGCCACAATCCGGTGCGCGCCGTATTCACGCACATGCCCGAATCGCCATTCTGGCGGCGGTTGGCGGCGATGCCGCCGGAGAGCGCGCGGCTGGCGGTGGCCGGGCACAGCGTGCTGGGCTTCAGCGTGCCCGATGTCCACTGGCAGGCAATCCATCGCCAGCCGGTGTGGCATATCCAGCTCCAGGGGTATTGCGATGCGGGGCAATTTCCCGCGGAAGCCGGTCTTCCCGCTTCCGGGTTTCGTCTCGGCAACGCCGTTTCGCTTGCCGATCCGCAATCCCTGCGCCGGACGGGCATTGATTACATCGTATTCAATCTGACGCCGCGGACCACGGATTTGGTCGAAATACAACAACAGCTCGTCGGACACGCCCTGTCGGCGGAGGAGGTCGCGTTCATGGCGCTGTTGAGGCCGCCCATGGCGTCCTGCATCGACCGCGTTACCCGCGAATACGGGCCGCCGGAATATGTCGACGAAACCGTGGTGGTCTTTCGCCTGTCCCCGGAAACATGGCAAGCGAAACAATAACGAACGGCGTTACCTGTCGGGGAATGGACAATTCCCTTCGCCATTGGTAAAAAACCCGGCAAATTCGATAATAGCGACAATAGCCGGGGACGCTTGCGAGTGCCATGGAAATGAAACAACGGATGGCGGCGCTGTCCGGCCGGATCGGCGGCGGATTCGGGCGCGAATGGAGCGGAGGCAATGCGATCGACCTGCTGGAAAGCGGACAGGCGTATTTCCCCGCCCTGGAAGCCGCGATCGACGGGGCATGGCGGGAAGTGCTGCTGCAAACCTATATCTTCGCGCCCGATGCGACAGGCCGGCGTATCGCCGCCGCGTTGATGCGCGCGGCGGCGCGCGGGGTCGTCGTGCGGGTGCTGGTCGACGGTTTCGGCAGCCGCGCCTTCGTGCGCGAGTTGATGGCGGACATGATCGCCGCCGGTGTCGAGGTGCTGGTTTTCCGGCGCGAGTTGCGTTTGTTGCCCATCAGGCGCCGCTTGCGCCGCATGCATTGCAAGGTGGCCGTGGTCGATGGCGGGGTCGCCTTCGTCGGCGGCATCAATATCGTGAATGATTTCGATGCCGAAGCGCCCGCCCATCCGCGCCACGACTATGTCGTGCGCATCGAAGGCGCGCTGCTCGGCCCCATTCTCGCCGCGTCCCGGCGTCTGTGGCGCCTGACTTCCTGGGTCAGCCTGCGCCGCCGCGTGCGCGGGACGTACAGGATGGAAGCGCCCGCGCGGGCGGCGGGCGGCATGCGGGCGATTTTCCTGGTGCGCGACAATTTGCGCCACCGTAACGACATCGAGAACGCCTATCTCGAAGCCATTGCCCGCGCCCGCGACGAGATCGTGCTCGCCAATGCTTATTTTTTCCCTGGCCGCCGTTTCCGGCACGCGCTGCTCGCGGCGGCGGGGCGCGGCGTGAAAGTCACCCTGCTGCTCCAGGGCGTGGCGGATCACCCGCTGATGCAACACGCCACGCGCGCGCTCTACCCGATCTTCCTCGAACGCGGCATCCGCCTGTTCGAATACCGGCGCAGCCTGCTGCATGCCAAGGTCGCGGTGGTCGACCATCATTGGGCGACGGTGGGATCGAGCAATATCGACCCTTTCAGCCTGCTGCTGGCGCGCGAGGCCAATGTGGCGATCGACGATACCGGCTTCGCGGCGGAGCTGGAAAGCCGCCTGCGCGCGGCGATGCGCGAAGGCGCGCGGGAATTGCGCCGCGAAGACTGGCAGCGCCTGTCCCGGCTGCGCCGCTTGTTGTGCTGGCTCGCCTACCAAGCCGTGCGCCTGGCGACCGGCATCGTCGACCAAGGCGGCAAACGCTGATCCGGGTCCGCGAGGGCGATGACGGTTGCCGTGCGCCCGTATCCCGCGAGCCTATGCCACCGTTTCCGCGCGGGCGGCGCGGCGGCGGTCGATCTCTTTCAGGTGGCGTTTGCGCAAGCGAATGCTCTTGGGGGTGATTTCCACCAGTTCATCGTCGGCGATGAACTCGACGGCGGATTCCAGCGTAAGCTGGATCGGCGGCGTGAGGTTGATGGCTTCATCCTTGCCGGAGGCGCGGATGTTGGTGAGTTGCTTGCCCTTGACCGGGTTGACCACGAGGTCGTTGTCGCGGCTGTGGACACCGATGATCATGCCTTCGTAGAGCGCCTCGCCGGGGGCGACGAACATGCGGCCCCGATCTTGCAGATTCCACAGCGCATAGGCAACCGCCGCGCCGTCGTTCTGGGAGATCAGCACGCCATTGCGGCGCTCGGACATATTGCCGGCGAGCGGGCCATAGTCATCGAACACATGGCTGGCGATGCCCGTGCCGCGCGTGAGGGTGAGGAATTCCCCCTGGAAGCCGATGAGGCCGCGCGCCGGAATCCGGTATTCCAGGCGCACGCGCCCCCTGCTGTCGGACTGCATGTCCTGCAACTCGCCACGGCGGCGGCCCAGTTCTTCCATGATGCCGCCCTGATGCTCCTCCTCGACGTCGACGGTGAGAAGCTCATACGGTTCGCTCCTGACGCCGCCAACCTCCTTGTACACCACGCGCGGCCGCCCCACTGCGAGTTCGAAGCCTTCCCGGCGCATGTTTTCGAGCAGGATGGTGAGGTGCAATTCACCGCGGCCGGAGACCTCGAACACATCGGCGTCCTCGGTGAAATTCACGCGCAGGGCGACATTCTTGAGCAACTCTTTCTCCAGCCGCTCGCGGATCTGGCGGCTAGTGACGAATTTGCCTTCGCGTCCGGCAAGCGGCGAAGTGTTGACCATGAAACTCATCGTGAGCGTGGGTTCATCCACGGCGATGGGCGGCAAGCCCTCGGGATGCTCCGGGTCGCACAGGGTGATGCCGATGTTGATCTGGTCGACGCCCGCGACCAGCACGATGTCGCCGGCTTCGGCGCTCTCCGACGGCAGGCGGTCGAGTCCCTGGAAAGTCAATACTTGGCTGACCTTCCCCTTGCCGCGGTTTTCGCCGCCGTACATCGCCGTGACTTCCTGATTCTGGCGGATGCGGCCACGCTTGATGCGGCCGATACCAAGCTGGCCCAGGTAAGTCGAATAGTCGAGCGAACAGATCTGGAGTTGCAGGGGGCCGTCGACGTCGATTTCGGGCGGAGGAACATGCCTGAGGATGGCCTCGAACAGCGGACGCATGTCCTTGCGCTCGTCTTCGAGGCGGTCGACGGCGAAACCGTTGAGGCCGGAAGCGTAGATCACGGGAAAATCAAGCTGTTCCTCGGTGGCGCCGAGTTTGTCGAACAAATCGAAAGTATGGTTGATGACCCAGTCGGCGCGCGCGCCGGGGCGGTCGATTTTATTGACGACGACGATGGGGCGCAGACCGAGGGCAAGCGCCTTGCGGGTCACGAAGCGGGTCTGCGGCATCGGCCCTTCCTGCGCATCGACGAGCAGCAGCACGCTATCGACCATCGACAGTACGCGCTCGACCTCGCCGCCGAAATCGGCGTGTCCCGGCGTATCGACGATATTGATGTGAGTATCGCCATAGCGGATCGCGCAATTTTTCGACAGGATCGTGATACCGCGTTCTTTTTCGATGTCGCCCGAGTCCATGACCCGCTCGGCGACCTGCTGGTTGTCGCGGAAAGTGCCTGACTGGCGAAGCAATTGATCGACCAAGGTAGTCTTGCCGTGGTCGACGTGGGCGATGATGGCGATGTTGCGGATGGCGCGGGGGGACATGGGCGGGGATTTCTTTTGGCGAGTGCTGAAAAAACCTCGTATGTTAGCACACTCGCGGCCATGCTAGAATCCCGCGCCGAATCGGAAAAGGAAAATCGCGGCCATACCGGGCGTTTCCCGCCGGAAAAAACAAAGGAGCGGAGCTTGCTTGCGATCATCGGAGGTACTGGACTCACCCGGTTGTCCACACTCGAAGCGCTGCGGCGCGAAGTGGCGCGCACGCCTTATGGCGAACCTTCGGGAGCGCTGACTTTCGGCAGACTGTGCGAGCGGGATGTCGTTTTTCTCGCGCGTCACGGTTACGGTCACACGATTCCGCCGCACCGGGTCAATTACCGCGCCAATCTCTGGGCGCTGAAAACCGCCGGCGTAAGAAGCATCGTCTCGGTGGCCTCGGTCGGCGGTATCCGCCCGGATTGCGTACCGGGCGCGCTGGTCGTGCCAGACCAGATCATCGACTACACCTCGGGCCGCGCCTGTACTTTCTTCGACGGTATCGACGCCCCCGTGCGCCATATCGACTTCACCCTGCCTTACGACGAAAGCATGCGCCGCCAGATTCTCGCCGCGGCGCAAAGCGTGGGCGAGGCGGTGATCGATGGCGCGGTCTATGCCTCCACGCAGGGGCCGCGGCTGGAAACCGCCGCTGAAATCAACCGCTTCGAGCGCGACGGCGCCGACGTGATCGGCATGACCGGCATGCCCGAAGCGGCGCTCGCCCGCGAACTGGAACTCCCCTACGCCGCGATCAACGTCGTGGTCAATCATGCAGCCGGACGCGGGGCCAGCGCACGGGGGGTTCATTTCGAGTGCATCGAACAGGTCTTGCAGGAAGCCATGCTGCGGGTGCACAAGATACTTTCCAGGCTGTGCCGGCAATAAGGATCCATTCCAACAGGCCCGCCCTGAACCGCCGCATGGATTGCCGCGTCGATGCGCTCCTCGCAATGACGAGGTAGCGGAAGGGCTTTCGCGATGACGAATTCTTCCGATGGATTCCCCCCGTCCGATGGACTCCCCTCCCCCGCTTGCGGGGGAGGGTGGCCGAAGGCCGGGAGAGGGTTTCCAACCAAACGGAGCGAAGCGACGCTGTTTTCCTTGCGGTGGAAAGTGGACAGGCGTTCCGCTCTTTCTCCCCCTTTTTATCCAGCGGCGCTTCGCGCCGGATGGAACGACGCCCTCTCCCGGCCCTGCCGGGCCACCCTCTCGCCCGCCACGCGGGGGAGGGGACGGCAGGCGGCAAGTTCTTGCGAGGCGAGGAGCGAAGAGACGTGGCGATCCATGCGGCGGTTCAGGGCGGGCCTGTTGGAATGGATTCTTACAACGCCAGCGCCTGCTTCACCTGCGGCCATTGCCGGCGGCTGACGGGCAGGGTTTCGCCAAGGCCGTGCAGCAGGATTTCCCAGCGCGTTTCGCCTTCGCTCTCGCCTTCGTTGCCACCCTCGCCGCCACCACCGCGGCGGCGGCGCACGCCGGCGATGGCGGCGCGGGCGACCAGACAGTTGCGGTGGATGCGCAGGAAGCGTTCGGGATGAGCCTGTTCGATCTGCACGAGGGTTCCGCTGAGCAGGTATTCGCGCTCGACCGTGCGCGCGGTGACGTATTTGAGTTCGGCGCGCAGGTAGAGCACTTCGTCTACGGATAAAAACAGGATGCGGCCGCGCTCGATGACGCTGAAATGCTGGCGCCCGCCGTCGTCCGCGCTCGCCGCCGGCGCGTGCCGGACGCGGGCAAGCGCCGCGGCGAGGCGCTCGGCGCGCACGGGTTTGAGCAGATAATCGGTGGCGGCGACATCGAAAGCCTGGATCGCGTATTCGTCGTGGGCCGTGGTGAAGATCACCGCGGGCGGGCGCGGGCGGGCGGCGGCGTGGCGGGCGAACTCGACGCCGTTCATCGCCGGCATGCTGATGTCGGCAAGGACGACATCGATTTCGATCTGTTCGAGCAGGCGCAGCGCTTCGACGCCGTTGGCCGCCATGCCAACCACGCGGGTCGGCACCTGCGCGGCAATGTCGCCGAGCAGGTCGCGCAGGCGCAAACGGGCCGGGGCTTCGTCATCGACAATCAGGACGCGCAACGGAGAGGCGACGGCATTCATCGTGGAGTTCTCTTCAAGGGCAGGCTGACTTGCACGCAATAGCGGTCATTGCGGCGAAAACTGGTGAGTTCGGCTTCAAGGTCGTAATAAAGCATCAGGCGCTCACGAATATTGTCCAGGGCCATTTTATTGCCGCTGTGATGCGGATGCACTTCGGCCACCGGATTGTCGACTTCGAGCCATAGTTTGCCGCGGCGCGCGCCCAGGCGCACCACGATCTCGCCGCCTTCGGTGGTCGGCTCGATGCCATGGTAGACGGCATTTTCGAGCAGGGGCTGGAGCAGCAGCGGCGGCACCCGCACCGCGTCGAGCGAGGCGCCTCCCGCGACGGCGACGTCCCAGCGCACTTTCAGTTTGTCGCCAAGCCGCAATTGCTCCAGATTGACGTAGCGCTCGCAAAGCGCGATTTCGTCGCCAAGCGGCACCAGTCCGCGCTTGTCGCGCATGAAGATGCGAAACAGATCGGCCAGCTCTTCCAGCCCTTGTTCCGCCCGGCGCGGATCGGAGCGGATCACTCCAAGCACGGCGTTGAGCGAATTGAAAAGGAAATGCGGACGTATGCGGGCGGTGAGCGCCATCAGCCGCGCCTCGGTGAGCGCTGGCGAATAGAGGTGATTGCGGTAATCGAAGTAAAAAACCGTGACCGCCGTCGCCCCCAGCGCCCAGGACAGCCAGCGCCACAGCATGTCGCGCTCCGTCGCGAGCAGGGGCCACAGCAACATGATGGAAGCGCACACGACCCCGGCCAGCAGGCTGTTCGCGGCCAGCGCGCGCGGATGCGACAGCCATGGCGCGAGCGCATAGAGCACGAAAAGAACGAAAAAAAGCGGCAATTCCACCTTCGATGCCATGAAAATGATCTCGCCGCCAAGCAGCGCGATTTCGTCGGTGCGCACCAGCACGGTAACAACCGCCAACAAATTCACCAGCAACAATACCCGCAAGACCACGCCAATATTGCGAAAATCCGGCAAGGGCATATTCGTGGGCCGGAAAAGCTTTTGTTTTATACTCATCATCGCTTCTGCACTCGGGAAATCGCTCTCCATTCCGGGCGCGGAGAATTTGTCGAACTCATATGAACTTCGCTCCCGGCGGGCGGCGCCCTCCTCATTTTACGACTGGTCACGACGCATTATGACAGCAAACAAGCCTTCCTCCCCTCCGCCCCCTCCCGCTTCCACATCCGCCGACGGCGCGAAAACATGGTCGGGGCGTTTCAGCGAACCGGTGGCGGAGCTGGTCAAGCGTTACACCGCTTCGGTGTCCTTCGACCAGCGCATGGCGGCACAGGATATCCGGGGGTCGCTCGCCCACGCCAGGATGCTTGCCCGCCAGGGCATCATTTCCAGGGCCGATCTGGCCGCCATCGAATGCGGCATGGCGCAGATCAAGGATGAAATCGCGCACGGTGAATTCAACTGGAATCCCGACGACGAGGATGTGCACCTCAACATCGAAAGACGCCTGACCGCGCTCGCGGGCGACGCCGGCAAACGTCTGCATACCGGGCGCAGCCGCAACGATCAGGTCGCCACCGACATCCGCCTCTGGCTGCGGGACGCCATCGACCGCATCCTCGCGCTGCTCGCCGCTTTCCAGCGCCAATTGCTCGATATCGCCGACGAGCACGCCGCCACGCCGATGCCCGGCTTCACTCATCTCCAGGTCGCGCAGCCGGTGACTTTCGGCCATCACCTGCTCGCTTATTACGAAATGACCCGCCGCGACGCCGAACGCTTCGCCGATTGCCGCCGCCGCACGAACCGCCTGCCCCTGGGCGCGGCGGCGCTGGCGGGGACGAGCTACCCGATCGATCGCGCCGGCGTCGCCGCCGAACTGGGCTTCGAGGACATCTGCCGCAACTCGCTCGACGCCGTGAGCGACCGCGATTTCGCCATCGAGTTCTGCGCCGCGGGCGCGCTGCTCATGACACACCTGTCGCGCCTGTCGGAAGAAATCATCCTGTGGATGAATCCGCGCATCGCCTTCATCGACCTCGGCGACAGTTTCTGCACCGGCTCCTCGATCATGCCGCAGAAGAAAAACCCCGACGTGCCCGAACTCGTGCGCGGCAAGACGGGGCGCGTCAACGGCCACCTCATGGCGCTGCTCACCCTGATGAAGGGCCAGCCGCTCGCCTACAACAAGGACAATCAGGAAGATAAAGAGCCGCTGTTCGATACCGCCGACACGCTCATCGACACCCTGCGCGTCTATACCGACATGATCGCCAGCATCCAGGTCAAGGCCGGCAACATGCGCGCCGCGCTCGCGCAGGGCCATGCCACCGCCACCGATCTTGCCGACTATCTGGTGAGAAAGGGCCTGCCCTTCCGCGATGCTCACGAAGCCGTGGCGCTGGCGGTCAGGGCCGCCGAAGCGCGCGGGGTCGATATTTCCTGTTTCGGCTTGCGCGAGCTGCGCGACGCCATGAACCCCGTGCCCGGCGCGGCGGAGCGTCTCGACGGCGACGTGCTCGAAGCGCTCGGCATCGAAGGATCGCTCGCCGCCCGCGCCCACCCCGGCGGTACGGCCCCCGCAGCCGTGCGCGCCGCCATCGCCCGCGCCCGCGCCGATCTGGATCAGGGCATGTAGCGCCCCATGATGCCGGAGAACATCAGCAGATACGAAATCCGCCGCCTGATCGGCGCGGGCGCGACCAGCAGCGTCTACCTTGCCTGGGACCCTTTTCACCAGCGCGAAGTCGCCATCAAGCAACTCGAACCGGACTGCTTCAACACCCCTCATCGCGGCCATCTCTTCCGCCAGCTTTTCCTCAACGAAGCCGCGCTCGCCGGCAAGCTCGTCCACCCCCACATCGCGCAAATCCACGACGCCGTAGTCGACGAAAGCATCGCCTGCGTCATCATGGAATACGTCCCCGGCGGCACTCTCGAACCGCTGGCCCGGCCTGGCGGCCTCGCGCCCTTCGAGCGCGTGCTGGAGATCATCTTCAAGTGCACGCGCGCCCTCGACTACGCTTTCCACCAAGGCATCACCCACCGCGACATCAAACCGGCCAACATCCTGCTCGCCGCCCCCGGCGGCAGCGACATCCGCATCACGGATTTCGGCGCTTCGCTCCACAGCGCGAGCGCCGCCACGCAAATCGTCAACCTCGGCTCGCCCGCCTACATGTCGCCACAGCAGGTGCGCGAAATGCCGATCGATCATCGCTCCGACATCTACTCGCTCGGCGTGGTGATGTACCAGCTCCTGACCGGACACTTGCCGTTCGAGACCGACAACAACTACACCCTCATCTACCGCATCGCCAACGAGCCGCCGCCGCCGCTCATCGGATATCGCCCGGAAATTCCCGAAGCGCTCGACGCCATCGTGCGCCGCGCCATGGAAAAGGACATCGACCGCCGTTACCAGAGCTGGATCGAGTTCTCGCACGATCTCGCGCTCGCCTTCCGCAACCTCGCCGTGGAATTCGACCGGGAATCCCTGCCCGACACCAGCAAATTCCAGTCGCTGCGCGGCATCGCCTTTTTCCGCGAATTTTCCGACGCCGAGCTGTGGGAAATCGTCGGCTTCGCGCAATGGAACCAGTTCCAGCCCGGCACCATCATCCTCAAGGAAGGCGAAGCGGGCGACTATTTCTGCTTCCTGATCGCGGGCGAAGCCCGGGTCAAAAGAAACGGCATATTGCTCGATGTCGTCGCCATCGGCGAGTGTTTCGGCGAAATCGCCCTGTTCGCCGCGGGAAAGGGCGTGCGCTCCGCCTCGGTCGAAGCCACCGCCGAAGTCCGCCTGATCACCATCCGCGCCAACGCTCTGCGGCACGCCTCCGACACTTGCCGCATGCACTTCTACAAAGCGTTTCTCGAAGTATTGGCGACGAGATTGTCGCTGGCCAGTTCGAGAATAGCGAATTCCGAAGCGGGGAGCTTTTTCTAGCCTGGATATTCCGCCGCATCCGCTCCGCGGCGCCACGAACCATTTTCGGTCAACCGTAACCCGAACAGGATTCTCGGGTCTGTCGTCGTCTTTCTCTCCCGCAAAGGAGAAGATGTCATGAATGCCCTCACTATCAGGCCGCGCTCTATAAATGACAAATTGGGGAAATCATTATATTGATGCCCGCCATGAGAGACATTCAGGATTTATAACTTGGAACCTATTGAAATGGATTCTAAGTGTTCTTGCGAAACTGCTTTGAAAACATTTTGAAGGCGCTCGCAGTATGGAAGATGTGTACCCGGTATGGTTTCAGATCAGTTTTGCTTGAACACTTATAGAAAATTAACTTAACTCGGCTCATATCAATCCGCACCTTTCTCGTCGTTTGGTTGCTGTATGACAAAGGATGCATGCAGTCCTAATCATCAAAAGGGGACAGGATGCTTTCAACTTCACTATTCTTTAAATACCTTGAGAAAACTTCAGTGCCATCCGTAATTTTAGAGTCCATGATTTCATATAACCTTTCAATCTGAACAAACTTCCACGCAAGTATACTCCCATCCATTGCTTTATAAGATGTTTCATTTTCTCGTCCAATTTTTTCTGCTTTTTGAGCAGCATCTTCCTCGTCTTCTGCAGAAATAAGGACGATAGATTCCTCCCACAAATCTTCCTCAGAGGGGTTATTGTTTCTTATCCCTCTGAAAAGTAAACTTGCAGCAAAGGCTTTATTTTTTACATCTATTATCATTTAACAATTTCCATGCTTTTGGGCGTCTTTGTTTCCAGAATTAGCCAACTCAAGAACTTCCTCAAGACCAAACTCCGGTTGTTTCGCCGAGCTATTGGTCAGTTTCCCATACGGATCGTAGTCGTAGCTCGCGGTCACATCGCTTTGCTGATCCAGCACATCCCGCACTGATCCCAAATGATCCCTCGCGTAATACTCCCGCCCGCCTTGCAACTTACTTACAGACGTATTCGCTTCCGGACGGAACGTCCCTTCATCGAAGTAATAGGTAATCGGCTGGTCGTTACCGTCCCGCGCGTGGCAAATCGTATCGCCGCACCACGTACAGCAGGTTTCCTTTGTGGTCGCACCCGCTTTCTCGATGATGGCAACCCGTCTGCCCTGCCCGTCGTATTTGAACTCCGTGCTCTTCTGTGGATTGGTCTTGTAGCCGATCCAGATCAGGCGGTTTTCCGCGTCCCACTTGTAAGTGTGCTTTTCATCTTCCGTCTGGTTGCCGTTGGCATCAAATTTGTACGGCGCTTGCGCGATCTTGTTGCCCGCGTCGTGCGTCCAGTTGTACGAGCCGGTGGGGTCGATGATGCCGGTGATGCGGGGGTAGTCGGCGTCCCATGTGTAGCCGACTTCCGGGGTCGGGTGGATGGCGTTGCCGTAGGCGATGCCTGTCACCCGGTCGTCCGCGGCGTAGGTGAAGCTGCGGGTCTGGCCGAGGGCGTCGGTGCGGCTGGCGGGGCGTCCGGCGTTGTCGTTGTCGTATTCGTAGGCGGTCTTCACGCCGTCGGGCGTGACCTTGGCGACGATGCGGCCTTGCAGGTCGCGCTCCCAGGTGGTGGCACCGTCCGGGTAAGTAATCTTCGTCTTGCGATTGAAGGCGTCGTATTGGCGCGCGAGGGTGTGACCTTCGGAGTCGGTCTCAGTGGCGACGTTGCCCATGGCGGCGCAGACGGACATGGCTCTGCAACTGGAACCGACGCGGGCTTTCCTTCCTTTGGGCGCAGTGGCGGGAGCGGTAAGCGGTTCCATCAGGCGGCGGCGATCCTTGGACGATGCCGCATCATAGCGCTTTGCGGGGATATGCACACTGGCAGCGAGGCGGTTTCGCCTGCCCGCGCGCTTCGGCGTTGAACTCGCCGAAGCTCGGTGTTCCACTTGCCGGGCTTCGCTGTTGCACCTCATGGCCTCGGGTTCGCGCTTCCGCGCTTCGGCGTTTCACCTGTCGAGCTT
>JAIRLA010000094.1 GCA_031259795.1 Azoarcus sp. | reverse complement strand
CCGACGGCGGTGGCCTCGTCGGGAGTCCTGACGGTAACGACGAACCAGTCGCAATGGACGGCGAAGTCGAACCAGTCGTGGTTGACGGTATCCCCCGCGTCAGGCAAGAGCGGCGCCCAGGCGACGTTGAAGGTGACGGCGAATACCGCGCTGGCGTCCCGGACAGGAACGGTCACGTTCAGCGCGGGCGGCAAGACCGCGACGGTCACGGTGACGCAGGCGGCAGCTTCGTCGTCGGCAGCGACGTTGTCGTTGTCGGGGAATCTGTGGAAGCCGACGGCGGTAGCGTCATTGGGAGTCCTGACGGTGACGACGAACCAGTCGCAATGGACGGCGAAGTCGGACCAGTCGTGGCTGACGGTGTCTCCCGCCTCGGGCAAGAACGGTGATCAAGCACTGTTAAGAGTGACGGCGAATACCTCGACGACGTCCCGGTCAGGAACGGTCACGTTCAGCGCGGGCGGCAAGACCTCGACGGTCACGGTGGTCCAGGCAGGAAAAGTGAGTACGCAGTAGCCTGGTGACGCTGGCTGCTGCGTCGTCCGACGCTCTTTGCCAGCAACGCAAAAAGCGGGCCTGGAAGGGGAAACCCTTCCAGGCCCGTCTTTTGTCCAGCGCGGTTCCGATTCCGCGCCGATGTCGTAATCAGCGTCGCTGCGCTCCGGACAGAACGAACTGGATTGCCACGTCGCTGCGCTCCTCGCAATGACGAGGGGGGCGGCTTTCGCAATGACGAAGTCTTGCGATGGACACTCCCCTCCGCCAAAGAAATCAGCGTCGCTGCGCTCCGCATGGAACGAAACCCTCTCCCGCCCCTGACGGGGCGCCCTCCCCCGCAAGCGGGGGAGGGCAGGTTCATCGCAACGACGACGCTTTGCCGACATGACCATCCCTCTATCACAGCTGCTTGCCGTCCCCTCCCCCGCTTGGCGGGCGAGTGGGTGGCCGAAGGCCGGGAGAGGGCTTCCAACCATCCGGCGCGCAGCGCCGCTGGATAAAAAGGGGAGGAAGGAAGGGAACGCCTGTCCATGCCCCGCCGCAAAGAAATCAGCGTCGATACGCTCCGCATGGAACGAAACCCTCTTCCGTCTCCGCCGGGCGCGCAAAAAAACACCCGGCGGAACCGGGTGTGAATCTCCTGTAAAAAGGAGAGGGAGGGACGGACTGGCGCGTCATGCGCCGAAACCAGAGGCCGCCGCCGGGCGGGGGCGGGGCGATTTTGCGGCGGGGTAATGCTGTCCTGCAAAATCAGTGGGGTGGTAGTTTATTCCTTTTGCCGCTTGTTGTTTGAGGGGGTACGCGTTTTCCGCAAGAAGTAATTTGCTGCCATGCACAATCGAGAGTCTAGTACAGGCGCGCGGATATTGCAATGCAAAAAACAGAGGAACGGCGGCGGCGGCGTCCAGACAGGGGGCGGGTGAATCGAGCGTAGAATATTGCCCCCGCGAGGAGCGCCCATGTCCGATCTACTTGCCCACCTGAATCCTTCCCAGGCCCAGGCCGTCACTCTCCCCGACGAACATGCCTTGATACTCGCCGGCGCGGGTTCCGGCAAGACGCGGGTGCTCACTACCCGCATTGCCTGGCTGATCCACAGCGGCGCGGTCAGTCCGGCGGGCATTCTCGCCGTGACTTTCACCAACAAGGCCGCGCGCGAGATGCGGCTCCGCATCGAAGCCATGGTCGACGGGCGCGCGCGCGGTATGTGGATCGGCACTTTCCACGGTCTGTGCAACCGCCTGTTGCGGGCGCATCACCGCGATGCCGGGCTGGCGGCGTTGTTCCAGATTCTCGATGTCGCCGACCAGCTCGCGGCGATCAAGCGTTTGCTGAAGGCGCTCAATGTCGACAGCGACAGGTTTCCGCCGCGCGAGTTGTTGTATTTCATCAACACGCACAAGGAAGCGGGCTTGCGTCCGCACGCCATCGAGGCGCACGACGACTACACCCGCCGCCGCGTCGAGCTGTATCAGGAGTACGAAGCCCAGTGCCAGCGCGAATCGGTGGTGGATTTCGCCGAACTCCTGTTGCGCTGCCATGAGCTGCTCCAGCGCAACGAACCTGTCCGCCGCCATTACCAGCAGCGTTTCCGTCATATCCTGGTCGATGAATTCCAGGACACCAACGCGCTGCAATACCGCTGGCTGAAGCTGCTGGCCGCCGAGGGGGGGGAAGGCGGCGCGGCGCTTTTCTGCGTCGGCGACGACGACCAAAGCATTTACCGCTTCCGCGGCGCGAATGTGGGCAATATGCGCGATTTCGAGCGCGAATTCCACGTCCGCCACCTCATCCGGCTGGAGCAGAATTACCGCTCGCACGGCAACATCCTCGATGCCGCCAACGCCATCATCAGCAACAACGGCAATCGCCTGGGCAAGAATTTGTGGACGGAGCGGGGCGAGGGCGAGCCGATCCGCGTGTTCGAGGCGCTCAGCGATGGCGACGAGGCGCGCTGGATCGTCGGCGAGATCGAAACCCTGGTGCGCGAAGGCGTGGCGCGCGGCGATATCGCGCTGCTTTACCGGGCGAACGCGCAATCGCGCGCCCTCGAACACCAGCTTTTTTCTTCCGGCATCCCTTACCGCGTCCATGGCGGGCTGCGCTTTTTCGAGCGCCAGGAAATCAAGCACGCACTCGCTTATCTGCGCCTGATCGCCAATGCCGACGACGATACCGCTTTCATGCGGGTGGTCAATTTCCCCGCCCGCGGCATCGGCGCGCGCTCACAGGAGCTTCTCCTCGATGCCGCCCGCGCCGGCGGCGCCAGCCTCTACGCCGCCATTGCGGCGCTCTCCGGCAGAAGCGCCGTGGCGCTCGCGCCGTTCCACCGCCTGATCGAAGACTTGCGCGGCGAGACGGCGGCTTTGCCGCTCCCCGATCTGGTGGAGCACGTACTCGAACGCAGCGGTCTGCGCACCCATTACCAGACGGAAAAAGAAGGCCAGGACAGACTGGAGAACCTCGCTGAACTCGTGACCGCCGCCAGGAATTTCAGCGTGGAAGCGCAAGTGGCTCCTGAAACATGGGGCGCGCCGCATGGCTTGCTGGCGGAGTTTCTCAACCATGCTTCGCTCGAAGCCGGAGACCATCAGGCGGGCGCCGAAGAAGACGCCGTGCAATTGATGACCATCCACGCCGCCAAGGGGCTGGAGTTCGATGTCGTTTTCCTCGGCGGCCTGGAAGAGGAACTGTTCCCGCATGGCAACAGCCTGGCGGAGAGCGGCGGCCTCGAAGAAGAGCGGCGCTTGATGTACGTCGCCGTGACGCGCGCCCGCAAGCGCCTCTACTTGTCCTGCGCCCAGGAACGCGTCTTGCACGGACAGACGCACTATTGCCTGCGCTCGCGTTTTCTCGATGAAATACCGCAATCTCTCGTCAAGTTTCTCGCCCGTGGAACCCAGCGGAGCGCGAGCGCCGCGCCTTCCGGTTCCGGCGCGGTTTCCCGCCCGCGCGCCCCGGAAACCGCCTCCTCGCGCGGCCTGCCCGGCGGCTTGCGCATCGGCCAGAACGTCCGCCACCCCCGCTTTGGTTACGGCGTCATCGTCGCTGCCGAAGGCGGCGGCGGCGACGCCAAGGCGCAAATCAATTTCGGCGATGCCGGAGTCAAATGGCTGCTGCTGTCGGCGGCAAAGCTGGAAACAGTCTGACGTGGCCTCGCGTCCTGCTTTTCGGTCAGCGCCGCGCCGCATGCGATGAAGCGTTTGTCCGGGATGTTTGCGCTACGGGGCGCAGCGTTTCGGCAAGGAAGCGCTCCGGCGTGGTGATCGACAGCTTGCCGCGCAGCAGGCGGTGGCGGTTCAGTTTGAGCAACAGTTTGTCGCGCGTAAGCAGATGGTTGGCACCGCAATCGCGGGCGATTTCGAGGAATTTCTGGTCGTCGAGGTCGCGGCATTGCGGCAGGTCGAATGTGCCGGCATCGCCGGGTGCGGGGGCCAGGCAGCCGCGATAGCGTTCGATGATTCGCGCCTGCCGCTCGGGCGCGATGCCCAGACGGGGACGGGTCAGTACGTGGCGCAGTTCTTCCAGCGCGTCATCCCGGCTCGACAGGGCCAGCCCGCCGCGGGCGACGGCTTCGGCCAGCGGGGCGAGGGCGGGATCGGCGAAATGCCACAGCGCCAATACTATATTGGTGTCGAGCACCAGACGGGGAAAGGCGGTCATCGGCAAGGCCGCGGGAGATGATGCGACAGGAAAACGACGCGGCGCGATGGGTTTCGCATGTCCATCGCGCCCCATCGCGCCATTCCGCCGGGAACGGGCCGGATCGGGTTTATGCCGCCGGGCAGGCGTCGAGGCGCAGTTTGACGAAAGAACCCGGCGCGTCTTCCAGCGGCGGCAGCTTGCCATCGGCGGGATCGCGCGCCGCGACTTTGGCGCTGTCGTGGGCGGTGATCCAGTCCTGCCAGTTGACCCACCATGAACCCGCCTGTTGTTGCGCGCCCGCGAACCATTCATCCGGAGTCGCGGGCAGGGCGGGCGCCGGGTTCAACCAGTAGCCGTATTTGTTGGCGGCGGGCGGATTGACGATGCCGGCGATGTGGCCCGAGCCGCCGAGGACGAAACGCACCGGGGCGGTGAAGCGGCGCGCCCCCAGGTAGGTGCTCTTCCACGGCGCGATGTGGTCTTCCATGGTCGAGATGAAAAAGCATGGCGTCTTGATCTTGCCGAGGTCGATCGGCACGCCGTCGATGTCGATGCCGCCGGGTTCGACCAGTTTGTTTTCCATGTACATCTTGCGCAGGTAGAAACTGTGCATTTTCGCGGGCAGGCGGGTGGAATCGGAATTCCAGTACAGCAGGTCGAAGGGGAACGGGTCCTTGCCCATGAGGTAGTTGTTGACCACGAATGACCAGATCAGGTCGTTGGCGCGCAGCATGTTGAAGGTGCCGGCCATCTCCGAGCCTTCGAGGTAGCCGCGCCTGAACATTTTCTTTTCGAGATGGGTGACTTGCCCTTCGTCGATGAATACGCCCAATTCGCCCGGCTCGGAAAAGTCGGTGAGGGTAGTGAGGAAGGTCGCCGAGACGATGCGCTTTTGCTTCTTGGCGGCGAAGTAGGCCAGCGTGGCGGCAAGCAGGGTGCCGCCGAGGCAATAGCCGATGGCGTTGACTTCTTTTTCCCCGGTCTGCGTTTCGATGGCGTCGAGCGCCGCGATGATGCCTTCGTGCATGTAGGAGGCGAAAGTCTTTTCCGCCAGTTTCCCGTCGGGATTGACCCACGAGATCATGAACACGGTATGACCCTGGTCGACGAGCCATTTGACGAAGGAGTTTTTCTCGCGCAGGTCGAGGATATAGAATTTGTTGATCCAGGGCGGCACGATCATGACCGGACGCTTGAATACTTTCGCGGTGCTCGGCGTGTATTGGATCAACTGCATCATGTCGGTCTGGAACACGACCTTGCCCGGCGAAATGGCGACGTTCTTGCCCAGCTCGAAGGCCGAAGTGTCGGTCATCTTCACCCGCAGATTGCCGTCGCCCTCCTCGATGTCGCGCAGCAGATTGTTCAGGCCCTTGATGAGATTCTGGCCGTTGCTGTGCATGGTTTCGCGGAATACTTCCGGATTGGTGAGGGCGAAATTCGATGGCGATAGCGCGTCGATGTATTGCCGGGTGTAGAAGTCGACTTTCTTGGCCGTCTGTTCGTCCAGCCCTTCGACCCCGGAAACCACGTCGTGGATGTGGCGCGCGGTAATCAGGTAGGACTGCTTGACGAAGTCGAACATGAAATGCTCTTGCCACTCTTCGTCGCGGAAGCGCTTGTCGCTGCGCGCGGGCGTCGCCACCGGCGCGGCCTGCATGCCGACGAATCTCAGCATCGAGTGCTGCCACAGCGTGAAGTAGTCCCACACCAGGTTCATTTGCGCCTGGGCGAGCCGGTACGGATTGGACAACAGCCGGGCCATCATGTCCATGAACGCCTGGGCGATGCCCAGTTCGTCGGTCGGGGGCTGGATGCCTCTCCGGAGTTGGCGCTGTACGTGTTCACCGATCAGGTTCGAGGCGCGGCGGGCGACTTCGGCATAGGTCTGGGCGATTTTTTCGGGCTTGGGCGGTTCGGTCGTACTTTGCTCGGTATTCGTGCTCATGGTTCATCAACTCCTGATAGTGTTCTTGAAACGGTTGAATCCCGTGACTGGGGGTCTGGGGGTAGGGTAAATCGGAATCGCGGAATCGGGGGCGCGGGCGGCGCTGTCGCCGGTCACGCCCTTCGTGAGGTGTTTTCCCGCCGCGGTCGATGGATGGTCGATCAATGGCGAGGATCGTCCCGGCCGAAGCGCCATGCCTGTCGCCCGGCGCCGGTCAGGCCGAAGCCAGACGGGAAAAGGCCGTGACGACTTCGGCGGGCGCCTGGACCAGTTCGATCAGCACGCCTTCGCCGCCAATGGGAAACTCCTCGTTGCCCCGGGGGTGAAGGAAGGTAATGTCGTACCCCGCCGCGCCCTTGCGGATTCCCCCGGGCGCGAAGCGCACGCCCCGGGCTTCCAGCCATTCGACCGCGCGGGGCAGATCATCGACCCACAGCCCGACGTGGTTCAGGGGCGTGGCATGGACGGCGGGTTTTCTTGCGGGATCGACCGGCTGCATCAGGTCGACCTCGACCTTGAACGGGCCGCTGCCCATGGCGCAGATGTCTTCGTTTACATTCTCGCGTTCGGATACGAAATTGCCCGTGACATCGAGCCCGAGCATATCGACCCACAAGGCGCGCAGATTTTCCTTGTCCAGAGCGCCAATGGCGATCTGCTGGATGCCGAGGATCCTGAACGGACGCTGGGCCATGGAACCGTCTCCAGAAAAAACAATGATTGGCAAAAAAACGGCTCATTCTACCGGTTTGCCAGCGTCGCGGCGCGTATCTTCCGGGCCGGAGGACGGTTCGCCATGGTTTTGGATACAAAAAAATCACTCCGCCCGGAAAATCTCCGGGCGGGGGAGACGCGGACGCGCGCCGGCGCTACCCGCTTTTTATCTGGCCGAGACTTTGCGTTTCGCGCGGGCCTTGTCGTCGTCCGCGGCGGAAGCGCCCGCCTGGGAAACGGATGTGTCCGTTCTGGCCGCCGCGTTGGCGCCCATCGCGTTCCACGGCCACAGGAAGGGATTGCCCCTGGCGGCGGATTCGGAATCTTCCGTCGCGTTCTCGCTGCTACCCAGCGGCTTGCTCATGGCCTGGACCGCGGCAAGCGCGGCGCGTTGCATGTCCAGCCCCTGGATGGCCATTTGCAGCATGCTGAGATTCATCTTCAGCCAACCCTCGACCGCCCGCATGTCGGCGATGCGCTTTTCAAGCTCGCCGACATCGAGAGTCGGAGTCACCATGCCCGGCAACGAGAAACCCATCCTGCTCCACATACCGCGCACGAATTCGAGCGGATCTTGGGCCGAGTGTTCGATTGTCATGATTTTCCCTCCGGCTGTTGTGTTGTTCGGACATCTTACCCGATGCGGGCATCCTTGGCGTGCGCGTAGACACGGCTATACGAAATATAAAAATAAAACGATGGGGCGCAAACGATGGGGCGCGTCAGCTCGTGCGGCGCAGGCGCATCGGTATCTCGGCCGGCGGCAGGCGCTCGCTCTCGTTCCCGCCCTCCGTCCCGGTCGCGGCGTCGACATCGACCTCCAGTTCCAGTATTTCCAGCACCTGGCGGCCAACAGCGCGGCAGGCCCTGATGAGCGGACTGGGCAGTTGCTCCGGAACCTGTTTCTGCAACAATAATTTGGACGCCGACAAGGCATCGACCGGCTTGAGGATGCGGTGCCGGAAAGCGGCCATCAACCGGGCCACGTTGCGGTCGGCGGCGCCGCGCTGCCAAGTATTGGCCGGCCATTGCGACGGCACGGCATAGGCGCGCGGGAACAGGTCGAGATCGTGGACGACGGTGCGGATGTCTTCGTGCGAATCGCGGAAGGGCAGCAGCGCGATGTCGCCCAGGGTGTAGAGCTTGTGGTCCATGTCGGTGCGATTGCCCGCGCCATCGACCACGCCGATCCAGTCGTCGAGCGTGCGCAGTTTGTCGACAACCTTGAACAGGGCGTCTCCATTACGGGCATCGGCGGTGATGTAACGGCGGCCATTGGGCGAGAGCGGCTCGCGGGACATATCGGTCAACACGCAGGCGGCGCGATATCCGAGCAGGCCCAAGCCCTGGCACAACATATGTGCGAGAGTCGTCTTGCCGGTGCCGCCTTTGTTGCCGATCACGCAGATGATCTTTGCCATGATTCAGTCCTGGGAATGGGGTATGGGGGTTTACCGTACCTTGACATTGTGAACCCATGACGGCATCCGGCAGGCGTGAAAAAACGCCGGTTCGCAGCGCCAATTCAGCGTTTCGGACGAGCGATGGCAAGTCTTGGCGCGGCGGCGGCCTTCCTCCCACCGCAAAGAAATCAGCGTCGCTGCGCTCCGCATGGAAGGAAACCCTCTCCCGCCCCTGACGGGGCGCCCTCTCGCCCGCCAAGCGAGGGAGGGGACGGCAAGCGACTTTCGCAATGGCGCATTCTTCCGATGAACTCCCTTCAGGCGATGAACCTTCCCTCCCCCGCAAGCGGGGGAGGGAAGGTCCATCGAAAGAACTCGCCATTACGAAAGCCCCCCAACCTCGTCATTGCGAAAGCCGCCCCCAACCTCGTCATTGCGAGGAGCGCAGCGACGTGGCAATCCAGTGCGTACCATCCGGCGCGCAGCGCCGCTGATTACAACCCCGCCCACGCATCCGCGCGTGCAATAACAAAATCTTCTTGCCAACACGTCATGACGGCGTAACAATGGCGCACATTTAGTCTGAGAACATCCCTCTACCGCAAGGAGATCATGATGATCAAATCATTCTTCCAACGTGTTTTTGCGCATGTAAGACAATATTTCCGGGGCGAGGGGCCTATTCTTGCAATTTTCACGGGGGTGGCAGCACTGGGCGCTATCCTTAATGGCCTGGACACAACTCTCGGTACCGTACTC
>JAIRLA010000073.1 GCA_031259795.1 Azoarcus sp. | reverse complement strand
CGTCCCTGCGGCTCTCGCAATGACGAGTATGATTTCCAAGTGCGGCAGCCCTGTTCCCCGACCCTTGGTTCCCTGATCCCGGCTCCACGCGCCGCGCGTCATCTAATACACTACAGCCTTTCAGTTTCCTGGCGCCGGACGGTTTCATGAAAGCGGAACAAATTCCAACGACGATCCACCGTGCCGACTATCGCCCGCTGGCGTGGGTTGTCGAGCATGTCGACCTGCATTTCCATCTTGATCCGGCGACGACCATCGTCACCAACCGCATGGTGTGCGTGCGCAATCCGCTGACCGGGGAGGGCCCCTTGCGCCTGTGGGGGGATGGGGTCGAGCGTTTGTCGATTCTGGTCGATGGCGAACCGGCGGCATTGCGCGAGATCGACGGCGCGCTGGAGGTCGGCATGAGCGCGGACGAGGACGGACGCGCCGAAGTCGTGGTCTCCACCCGCATCAGCCCCAAGGACAATACCGCGCTCTCCGGGCTGTATCTGTCCAATGGCGGTTTTTTCACCCAGTGCGAGGCCGAGGGGTTCCGCCGCATCACTTGTTTTCCGGATCGCCCGGATGTCATGGCGCGCTATACCGTCACGCTGGAAGCGGAGCGCGAGCGCTACCCGGTGCTGCTCGCCAACGGCAATCTGGTCGAGAGCGGCGAGCTTTCCAGCGGCTGGCACTATGCGCGCTGGGAAGACCCGTTCCCGAAGCCGTCTTATCTTTTCGCGCTGGTGGCGGCCAGGCTCGTGGCGCTGGAGCGCGAAGTGCGCACCGCTTCCGGACGCCCGGTTCTCCTCCAGGTCTGGGTCGAGGAGGGCAATCTCGACCGCGCCGGGCACGCGCTCGATTCGCTGGTTCATGCCATGCGCTGGGACGAGGAGCGTTTCGGGTTGGAACTCGATCTCGATCGCTTCATGATCGTCGCCGTGGCCGATTTCAACATGGGCGCGATGGAGAACAAGGGCCTCAATATTTTCAACGCCAAATATGTGCTCGCCACCGCCGCGACCGCGACCGACAGCGACTACGCGGACATCGAGAAAGTCGTCGCCCACGAATATTTCCACAACTGGACGGGCAACCGCGTGACTTGCCGCGACTGGTTCCAGCTCACCCTCAAGGAAGGGCTGACTGTTTTCCGCGACCAGCAGTTCTCCGCCGACATGCTCGCCCGCGCCGCCGGGGAAGACGGCGCGGCCTCGGCGCGGGCCGTCGCGCGCATCGACAATGTGCGCGCCTTGCGCGCGGCGCAGTTCCCGGAGGATGGCGGCCCGATGGCGCATCCCATCCGTCCCGAAAGCTACCGGGAAATCAACAATTTCTATACCGCCACGGTGTACGAGAAAGGCGCCGAGGTCGTCCGCATGCTCCATACCCTGCTCGGCCCGGAAGGCTTTCGCAATGGCATGGATCTTTATTTCAGCTACCACGACGGGCAGGCCGTGACCTGCGACGATTTTGTCGATGCCATGGCCGAGGCCAATGGCGCCGATCTCGATCAATTCATGCGCTGGTATGAACAGGCCGGTACGCCGCGGCTCGCGGCACATGGCCAGTGGCATGCCGACAGCGGCAGCTATGCTCTCACGCTCTCCCAGGAGACGCCGCCCACGCCGGGGCAGGCGGACAAGCAGCCTTTGGTGATTCCGGTGGCGGTCGGGCTGATCGGCGCGGACGGGCGCGATCTGCCGCTGTGCCTCGAAGGCGAATCCGGCGCGGGCGCATCCACCCGGATACTGATCCTCGACAGCGCCGAAAAAACCTTCCGCTTCACCGGCATCGATGCCGAACCGGTTCCTTCGGTCTTGCGCGGTTTCTCCGCTCCGGTGATTCTCGATATCGAAGAGGACGACGCCCGCCTCGCCTTCCGCATGGCCTGCGACGCCGATCCTTTCAATCGCTGGGATGCGGCGCAGCGCTACAGCGAACGGGTGATCCTGGCGCTGGCCGCCGATCCCGCCGCGGCGCTGCCCTCCGCCTATGTCGACGCCTGCCGCGCCCTGCTCGGCGATGACGTGCTCGCCCCGGCTTTTCGCGCCAAGGCGCTCACCCTGCCCGCCGAGGGCTACCTGCTCGAACGCATGACGCCCGCCGATCCGCTCGCCCTGCGCGCGGCGCTCATTGCCCTGACGCGCGGCCTCGGCGCCGCGCTGGCCCACGATTGCCATGCGTTCACGCAACCCCTGTGGATGGGCGAGCCGTACCGTTACCATCCCGCCGACGCTGGCCGGCGCGCGCTCGCCAGCCTGGCGCTGCGCTATCTCGCCGCCGGCGGCGATGTCCACGGCGTGGCGCTGGCCCGCGCCCGTTTCGAGTCCGCGACCAATATGACCGAGTGCATGGGCGCGCTCGCCGCGCTCATGACCACGGACAATCCCGCGCGTGAAACGGCGCTCGCCGCCTTCCGGGCGCGCCATGATGGCGACGCCCTGACGCTCGACAAATGGTTCGCCCTCCAGGCCGGCGCGTGGCGCTGGCACGATGACGCCGAGCCGGTGCTTGCCCGGGTGCGCGCCCTGATGGAAGACCCCGCCTTCAGCCTGTCGAACCCGAACAAAGTCCATGCCCTGCTGGGCGCTTTCTTTCGCGGCAATCCCGGCGAATTCCACGCCGGGGACGGTAGCGGCCACGCTTTCTGGGCCGAACAGGTGCTCGCGCTCGACGCCCGCAATCCACAAATCGCGGCGCGGATGGCGCGCGCGCTGGAAAACTGGCGGCGTTATGTCCCCGCCTTGCGGGAAAGCATGCGCGCCCGGCTCGAAGAAGTCAGGGCGGGCGCGAAGCTTTCGCCCGATGTCGCGGAAATCATCGACAAGGCGCTGGGGGCGGAAGGAGATGCTGGCGATGCATAACAGGAAAGACAAGAAAGAAAAAGTGCTGGAAAAAATCTACCGCCTTGCAAAAGAAGAATTCGCCAGGGAAGAACACGATGCCCAGGTCGTCGAATTGCTGGGGCGCTATCTCGAATTCCATCCGGAACACAGTTTCAGTCCGGAGCACGGCCACGCCTGGACGCTCCTGGGCGACGCGCTTCTGGGCATCGGGCGCGCGAAGGAAGCATTGCCCGCCCTGATGACGGCTTTCGAGAAGGCGCCGGAAGAAAGCAAGGGCCACATTGCTTCCCGGATTGCGCGCTTGCTGGAAGAACATGTCTCGCCGCGGCGGGCGAAAAAATGGCACAAGGCGGCCACGGATCGTTGCGGCGCGCGCGAAGGCTGGCCATGGGTTTTCCGGGGCGCCAACCTGGCCGTACTGGGCGAATTCAGCAGGGCGATTGCCTGTTATGAGAAAGCCGTCGAAATAAACCGCTCCTGCGACAAGGACGAAGCGTGGCTGAACATGGGCTATTGTTACCGCGCCATCGGTGAATACGATAATGCAATACTCTGTTTCCAGCAGGCGTTGACAATCGACCCGGAGAACGAAAAAGCCGGGATGGCCCTGCGGGCGCTGCAAGAAATGGGGGCGGCGCTGGAGAAACTGGAAAGAACGCTTCCCGCGGCGGCGGCCAGATAGTTCTGGACTCCGGACATTTCCGTTGCTCCGACAGGTTTTTCGTGATAATGACGCTTGGAGCGCAACGGTTTCGGCATGCTTTGCCGGTTTCCCCAAAAGACAATCCATTCATCAAGGCGTGAAATGCAGATACACCAGGGACAAGACAAAAAATGGATGAGCGCAAGAGCGATCATCGGCTGGAGCACGATATTCGCTTTTACCGCCGTGTTTGCCGTATTCATATATTTACGCCTGGCGCATCTCGTCAACGTATTTGGCGAAGGCGTCAACTGCCATAGCTGCATAAGAGAAAGTGTGCTGGCGCATGACCTGCCTTACGTGGGAGGAATATTTTTCTGCCTGCTCGCGGGGTTTGCCCTGCCGTTCGGAATATGGGCGGTGTTTTTCCGCGGGCTGGCGCTGGCGGGAATGCTTATCTATGGCGTCGATTTCACGCTTTTCCGCCAATTGGCCAGCAGACTTTATGCCGCCGATGTGTTTATTTACGCCGCACAGCCGGAAGTCTTGTACGCCCATCTGAAAAACACCGGGCTTGTGCGTACATCGCTGGCACTGGTGGTAATGGCGGTTTGCCTGGCGTTTCTTTTCTGGCCCTGGCGCCTGCCCTGGAAGCGCAAGGGACTGGCGCTTCTGGCAATGGCGCCCGCGGCCGTGGTCATTACAGGATTGTCGCTCGATCCCGGCCTGTACGTACATGATTGGGCGATACGCAACGTAGTGGAGGTCAACTTCAATACCGGCGTACTTCGTCCTTACGATACCCCCGAGGAAATACTCGCCGCCGCGCCGCCGCCCGCGCCTTTTTGCGCGCCTGGAAACGGCGGCGGCACTCCCAGCCTGATCGTGTTGATCATTGAATCATGGTCATTGCACCATAGCGCGCTTTTTGGCGGCATCAACGATTGGACGCCGAAGCTCGACCAGATCGCGCGCGCGAATCGCTATTATATGAACATGTACGCATCCGGATTCACCACCAACGAAGGGTTGATGGGAATACTCGAAGGGATGGAATTACAGTCGCCCATGAAGGACTTTTACACTTCAATGCCATTCGAGAACTCATGGGGCCAGGCGCGCACATTGCCCCGTCTTCTCGCGGCGCGCGGTTACCGCAGCGCTTTCTTCACTTCCGGCAATCTGACGTTTACCCTCAAGGATAAATGGGTAAAGGATATTGGTTTCGATCATATCGAGGGGCACGATCATCCGTCTTACGCCGGTCATCCCCGTCTGCATTTCGAAGCGGTTCCCGACGAAATCCTGTACCAGCGCGTGCTCGATTATCTCCATGAAACCGAGGGACAAGGGCCACAATTGATCGCGATCGAAACGGTATCGAGCCATCACCCTTTTATCCATCCCTTCACCCGCGAACGCAATGAAGAAGAGGTGTTGCGCTACGTGGACCAGGCCGCGAGCGATTTCTACGATGCCCTCGCGGCGCGCGGCTTTCTGGAAAAGGGCAGCTTGTTCATCATCAGCGATCACCGCGCCATGATTCCAGTGCGCATGGAGGAACGGGCGCGTTTCGGACACGAAGCGCTTGCGCGCATTCCGGCGATCTGGGCAGGGGTCGGGGCAAACCCGGCGGGCAGGGTCGACCAGGCTTTCCACCAGGCCGATCTCCTCGATACTGTCGAATGGAACACGGCCTCGACCGATACGGAAGTATGCAGTAAGCGCGGCCGGCGCGATATGTTGCATCCGGAACAAAGCACGCCCCGTTGCCTTTACCACGCGCGAGGAGATAGCCGTGACCTCATTTACGCGTTCTGCCCCGAGGGCAAAGGCACGATCCGCTTGGCGGGTAACGACACCGCCATGCAAGAATGGACGCCCGCCCCCGGATTCGAGGATAAAGCCGCCGAGACAAGCCGGGCGGCGGTAGCGTGGCTCAACCGCTATCGTATCGAGCGCGGCCGCCATCATGAGGCCTGGAGCGCGAAAAATGACCCATGAGCCAACAGGGGGCGCGCCATGCCGTGATCATGACGGCATCGCGGACGACGCGGAGCCGGCGCCAAACGCCGGCGTTTCATCCGTCACGGTTTCCGGGCGCGGAAGCCGCGCCGCGCACCCGGCATGAAACCGCCCCGGGCCGGGTATAGTAATGCCCATATCCACAACGATACGGAGATCACACATGATCAGCATCGACAATAACGGCAGCCTGATTACCGCCATCGTTCTCGGCGAATTCACCCTGGCCGATTACCGTGAATTCGAAGAACTGGCCGACTACAGGATCAAGTTCGACGGCGCCGTGGATCTGCTGTTCGATCTGCGCGAGATGGCCAGTTTCACCGTCGACCTCGTCGTGGAAGAAATCCGCCATTCCCGCCGGCACGCGCACGATTTCCGCCGTATCGCCATCCTGACCGACGATCAGTGGGTGACTTGGAGCGCGTGGGTGTCGCAGTTCTTCGTCGACGCGGAGATACAGGTGTTCGACAACGAAGAAGAAGCCCGCCTCTGGCTGGACGCCAGCCCGCCTTCCATCACGGAAGCCGGCCAGGACGCCGGAACGGCCAATACCCCGGGGGCGGACACGTAAAAAAAACGGAATCCGCCCGGAAAACGAGTCCCAGATGCGAGGCGATGAAGGTATCGCCTCCTCACGGTTTCGCCGCCAGCCGTTCGACCATGGCGCGGACGGCGCCGATTTGCGGGGCGGAGCGGGTGTGATAGCCGGAGCCGGTATATCCCCACCAATCCCAGCACCCATTCGCGTCTTTCCGGGTTGAAGTCTGGGGATAGAGCACGATCAGGCGGTTGCTTTCAGCCCAGCGGTTGTAGCCGGATTCGCGCGCATAGGTTTCCCCCATCGCCGCCGCGTTCTGGCGGCAGCCATGGAAGGCGATGTGGATGCGGCAACCGCCGGCGCGGCAGCCGGCGGGAATGTAGACATAGGCGCTCTCCGCCATGCCCGCTTCCGGACGAATGAATTCGCGCTGATCGAAAGCGAGCAGTTCCCCCGCCGCTTTTTTCGCCGGCGCGGACAGGCCGCCCAGCAAATGCACGAGCAGGCGGCCCGGGGCATCGAAATCGCCGCAATGATTGATGAAAGGCGGCGCGCTTGCCGCGCATGCTCCCGCTTGCGCGGCTTGCGGCGCGATCATGGCATGTCCGGCATCGGGCAGGCGCTCATGGACGATGGCGGCTTCGGGCAGCCATTGCCGGTAAAAGACGCGCGCGGCTTCCACCACCGCGCTCTTCACGACGCGATCCTGTCCGCCGGAAAGCAGCCAGACGCGACTTTGGGCCAGGTTCCCGGGCGCATCGATACGTTGCGCCGCCGCCTGCTTTTCCACTTCCTCGCGCAAGGCATCCGGCCCGGGAAGCGGCGTGAAAAAACCGGGTGACATGCAAGACGAGAGCGCGCGCATGACGCTGCCCTGGGCGCAGTAATACGGCCCGCCCGCGAGGATGCCCGCCCCGCGCACCAGCGCGGAATGCGCCACATGGAATTGCACCGCCATGAAGGCGCCGGATGAAAGTCCGGAAACAGTCAAATCCTTGCTTTCCGCGTCCAGGGCCGGCAAGGGTTCGGCGGCGTGGACGGCGATGGCCGCAAGGCACAGGAGCAGACAGGATGAGCGCAGGACGGATAGTGGCATGGAGGTTCCGGAAGACGGGAAAAACGGCGAGAGACGTCACTACTATACAGCGATGTCTTCCTGTTTTCGGGGAAGCGGTGTTTTTCACCTGGGGGAAAGATGTGGCGCTTGACAAGACAGGGGCAATAACAATAATAGTATCAATTATTGTTTGCCTGCCCGCCATGTCCGCGCGGCGACTTCGCCGCCCTGCACCAACGAGGTTTGCCCCATGTACGTTTGCATCTGCCAGGGCGTCACCGAACGCCAGATTCACGAAGCAGCGCGCGACGGCGCCGATTGTCTGCGCGATCTGCGCCGGCAACTGGGCGTCACGGACGGCTGCGGGCGTTGCGCGGTGTGCGCGCGCGCGTGCCTGACCGAAGGGCGCGCGTTCCGGCAGGGCGAGAACGCCAGCCGGGCCGGAAGCGACGCGGGGGGATGGTGATCCCCCGCTGCCGCGTCATGATCGCTGGCTTTACTGTTCCGGCGCCGGATGCTAGGATAACCGCGTCATGGTCTCCGGAGTTTTTTCATGCAGGGCGAAAAGCAGGTCGTCAAGTTTCTCAATCGACAGCTCTGTCATGAGCTGACCGCCATCAACCAGTATTTTCTTCACGCCCGGATGTATGACAACTGGGGTTTCGGGCGCCTCGGCAAATACGAATACAAAGCATCCATCCAGGAAATGAAACGCGCCGACAAACTGATCGCGCGCATCCTGCTATTGGAAGGGCTGCCCAATCTGCAAAACCTGAACAAACTCCTGATCGGCGAAAACGTGCCCGAATGCATCAGAGGCGACCTCGATCTGGAAACCATTGCGCGCGCATCCTTGCGGGAGGCCATTTCCCATTGCGAAACGGCGCGGGATTTCGTCTCGCGCGACTTGCTCGAAGATTTGCTCGAAAACAGCGAAGAGCGCATCGACTTCCTGGAAACGCAACTGGAATTGATCGTCGAGATCGGCAAGGAAAACTATCTGCAAACGCAGATTCAAGAAGACGAATAGGCAAAACCAGGCAAATCCAGGCAAAACCGGCCATGCGCCGACACGAGGAGAGAAGAAACCATGCAAGGCAACGCCAAGATCATCGAGCGTCTCAACGACCTCCTGGCGGGAGAGCTGACCGCCATCGACCAATATTTCTGTCATGCCGAAATGTACAGGAACTGGGGCTTCACGCGCCTGTTCGAGCGCACGAACCACGAAATGGAAGACGAGCGCGAGCATTCCCGCGCCTTGATTGCGCGCATCCTTTTCCTGGAAGGCGTCCCCAACCTGGCAAAACGCGAAGCGCTCAAAATCGGACAGGACGCGCGATCCATGTTGAAAAGCGATCTGGAACTGGAATATTCGGTCATTCGCAACCTGCGCGCCGTCATCGCGGAATGCGAGGCCGCCGGGGATTATCTCACCCGCGAAATCCTCGAAAAAATGCTGGACGACACCGAGGAAGACCACACGCACTGGCTGGAAAAACAGCTTCATCTCATCGAACATATCGGCCTGGCCAATTATCTGCAATCGCAGATAGGGTGAAATGGCCCGCCCCGCCGGAATTCTTCACTCAAGGAAACGGGAACGTCCGTTGCACGGGATTCCATGCGGCCATGCCGCTCGATGATTGAACAGGCGCGCCGGCCGCCCGGCGCGATTCGCCATCCTTCCCTGCTCCCGGCGCGGGCAAACGGCGGCGCCAGCGCGGGATGTCGACATGCAACGGCGCCACTCCGGGCGGCGAGACCTCTCGCCACAGCGATTTCCGAACAGGCGCGAAGCGCGGCCAATCGTCCCGGAAGTCGCCATCCTCGCCTGGAGCAATGCGCTAGAATCATCGTCCCGACTCCATCGTTCCGACGACTCATTACCGATCGCCCTTGCCATGACACTGCCCGCTTTTCCGCGCCCGCGCCGCCGCGGTATCTATATCCTGCCCAATCTATTTACCACCGCCGCGCTCTTCTGCGGCTTTTTCGCCATTGTGCAGGCGATGAACGAGCATTTCGAGATCGCCGCCATCGCCATCTTCGTGGCGATGGTCTTCGATGGACTCGATGGACGCATCGCCCGGCTGACCCAGACACAAAGCGAATTCGGCGCGGAATACGATTCGCTCTCCGACATGGTGTGCTTCGGCGCGGCGCCAGCGCTGGTGGTCTATGAATGGGCGCTCATGGGACTGGGCAAACTCGGCTGGATCGTCGCCTTCATCTATTGCGCCGGCGCGGCGTTGCGGCTGGCCCGTTTCAACACCAATATCGACATCGTCGACAAACGCTTTTTCCAGGGCCTGCCCAGCCCCGCTGCCGCCGCGCTGATCGCGGGACTGGTGTGGGTGAGCATCGACAACGGCACGAACGGCGCGGATGCGCGCTGGCTGGCTTGCCTGCTCACCCTTTTCGCCGGTATTTCCATGGTGAGCAATGTCCCGTTCTGGAGCGGCAAGAGCATCAACCTGCGCAAAAGCGTACCGTTCATCGCCGTCATCGCCGTGGTACTGGCTTTCGCCCTGGGCGCCTCTTACCCGCCGGGCATCTTCTTCGCATTGTTCGTCGGCTACGCCCTGTCCGGTTACGCGCTCTATGCCTGGCGCTGGCAGCGGCAACGCGCGCAAAGCGCCGCCCCGTCGACGAGGCCGCCGCAAGATGATGAATCCGATGCGCGCCATGCTTCCGCGACGGAAACAGCGCAGTCCATTCATTCCGCCGACACCATTCTCGCGGAGCCTCCCGCGGCGGAGACGCCTCCCGCGCAGCGGGCGCAAGACGCCTCATCCCCGGATTCAGGCCAATCGGAACAAGCATGAAAGACACCCTGATTATTTTCGACACCACCCTGCGCGACGGCGAGCAAAGCCCCGGCGCATCAATGACGCAGGAAGAAAAACTGCGCATCGCCCGCCAACTGGAACGGATGCGCGTCGATGTGATCGAAGCCGGTTTTCCGGCGGCCTCGCCCGGTGACTTCGAGGCCGTACGCGCCATCGCGGCGGCCATCCGCGAATCCACCGTGTGCGGCCTTTCCCGCGCCAACGAAAACGACATCGCCCGGGCTGGCGAAGCCATCGCCCCGGCGGCGAGGAAGAGAATCCACACCTTCATCGCCACCAGCCCCATCCACATGGAAAAAAAGCTGCGGATGTCCCCCGCGCAGGTGATCGAACAAGCGGTGAAAGCCATCGGCTGGGCGCGCGAATATACCGACGACGTCGAATTTTCCGCTGAAGACGCCGGGCGTTCCGAAATCGACTTCCTCGCGCGCATTTTCGAAGCCGTCATCCGCGCCGGGGCGAAAACCATCAACGTCCCCGATACCGTCGGCTACAACATCCCCGGGCAATACGCCGCCACCCTGCGCGCCCTGATCGAAAAAGTCCCCGGCGCCGACAAAGTGATCTGGTCGGTGCATTGCCACAACGACCTGGGACTGGCCGTCGCCAACTCCTTGGCGGCGGTCAGCGCCGGAGCGCGGCAGGTGGAATGCACGATCAACGGCCTGGGCGAACGCGCCGGCAATGCCTCGCTCGAAGAGATCGTCATGGCGGTGCGCACCCGCGCCGATGTTTTCCCGGTGCGGACCCGCATCGACACGACCCAGATCGTGCCGGCCTCGCGGCTGGTATCGCAAATCACCGGCTACCCCGTGCAGCCCAACAAAGCCATCGTCGGCGCGAACGCCTTCGCCCACGAATCCGGCATCCACCAGGACGGCGTGCTCAAGCACCGCGAAACCTACGAAATCATGCGCGCCGAAGATGTCGGCTGGGGCGCGAACAGACTGGTGCTCGGCAAACACTCGGGCCGCACCGCCTTCCGCGCCCGCCTGCGGGAAATCGGCATCGAAATCGGCTCCGAAGAACAACTCAACGCCGCCTTCGCCCGCTTCAAGGAATTGGCCGACAAAAAACACGAAATCTTCGACGAAGATCTGCACGCCCTGATGAGCGACGAAACCGTTACCCCCGAGCAAGAACATTTCCGCCTGCTCTCGACCCGTTTCCATTCCGAAACCGGCGAGCGCCCCCAGGCCGAAATCGTTCTTTCCATGGGCGGCAAAGAAACCCGCAGCCACGCCACCGGCTCCGGCCCCGTCGACGCCGCCTTCAAGGCCATCGAAGCCATTGCCCGCAGCGGCGGACAACTGCTGCTCTATTCAGTCAACGCCATCACCACCGGCACCGACGCACAAGGCGAAGTCACCGTGCGCCTGGCCCGCGGCGAACGCATCGTCAACGGGCAAGGCGCCGACACCGACATCGTCGTCGCCTCGGCCAAGGCTTATCTGAACGCGCTCAACAAACTGCACGCGGGCGGCGAAAAACTGAACCCGCAGCTATAGCGCAGCCATTCGCGGCCTCCAGGCCACCCAGGCCGTTCCCACGCCCGCCCCAGCCGCCCCCACGCAATGGCGCATTCTTGCGATGGACTCCCCTCCTCCGCTTGGCGGCGAGAGGGCGGCCCGGGCGCGGTGGAGAGCGGGAACTTCCCTCCCCCGCGTGCGGGGGAGGGTGGCCGAAGGCCGGGAGAGGGTTTCGTTCCAAACGGCGCGCAGCGCCGCTGATTTCCTGGCGGCGTCCCTCGCGGATTTCCAGGCTCGTCGCGGGCGGCAGGCTTGGCTGCCGCCGCTCGCTTGCCGCATCAATCAAAGATGTCCTGGAGAGCATCAATCACCATACCGGTGCCGATGGCGATCAGCAGGATGTCGCCCGCCACGCGCACGTAGCGGTGCCCGTGCGGCGGCGGCGGCAGTTCGACGAGCAGCGCATGCGGGACGTCGTAATAGGTGATGGTGCGCGGCAAGACGTAGCCCCGTCTCCAGGCGCGCGCGTGGGTCGGCACACAGTTCGGGCCGCGGCGGCTGAGTCCGGGCGGGCAGCGCCCCTTGACGTATGCGCGCCGGAAATAATCATTGGCGGCGCCGCGATGGCGGCTCTCGAAATGAGCGGATGGCGGCGGGGCGCGGCGGGGTTCGGCGCGGCGGGTGGCCACTGGCGGTCCGGCGCGATGTGCCGGCGGTTCGGCTCGACGCGCTGGCGGTCCGGCTCGACGCGCTGGCGGTTCGGCGCGATGTGCCGGCGGTTTGGCGTGGCGTTTCGCCGGACGATGGTCGCGGTCACGGCCGTCCTTGCCATGATCGGGCGGCGCGGCCAGTGCCGCGGCGCTGGCGAATGCGCTGGCCAGCAACGCGGCCAACAGGACGCGCAAGGTCGTGCGATGTTTCATGATGGTCATTTCTCCTTGATTGCGGGCGCTCGCCGGAACGCGCGGCATGCCATGGCGAGCGGGTTTGTGGATACCGGCGCAACGATAGCGCGTTTGTCCGGGCGCGGTCTTGTCCCGGATGTAGGCGCATGTACGTGATTGTAGGTTCTTTTGCGCGCGCGCATTGAAAAGACGGCAAGGCGCTTTCCAGAATGGGCGCGCGGATATTGTGATGAGCTTTTTTTCCCTCGAAGGAAGAAAAGGACAGCGAAACAGCGCCGCCCCCCGATGTGGACGGGAACGAAGCTGCCGGGCATTGTTCCTGCGTAAGCATTTGTTGCAGAAAAACCATGACGATCATGCGTATTAATTCTCTGGTTCGCCCCATGTCTGCCGCTAAGATGGGGAATGCTTCGGTCACAATCCCTATTGGATAGGATTTCACCATAAGAGTCCTACAGGATGTTACAAAAATGAAACTCCGCTCGCTCTTGATTCTCGGTTTCGGTCTGGTTCTTTTCCTGCTCGCCATCATCGGTGGTTTATCCATCGTTTCCGGCAGCAACGTATCGGCGCTGGCGGGCGATGTCGCCCAGCGCCGCGTGCCGATGCTGGCCACCTATGGCGCGTTCGAGAACGAGATCAACCTCATCCGCACCCAGTCGCTGGCAATCTATGCCTTGCGCACGCCCTCACCGCGAACAACCACCGCCCTCAATGATTTGCACAACGAGCGCGTCGAGACCTGGGCGGAAATCGATGCGTTGAAGAAGAAACTCGACGCCCTGCCGAACCTGAGCGACGAAGGGCGGCAACAGGCCGTCGATCTGAACGCCCGCCTGGACGATTTCCGCCAGACCTACAGCAAGATCGACGAGCACCTGCCCAAACTGGCCGCGGCTTCCGCGGCCAATGATGTCCAAAGTTACGAGCGCCTGCTGGCCGAATTCGACACGATCGTCCAGCACGTGGCGCCTTCCGCCGTGCGGCTGCGCGACCTTCTGGCTTCCGTGACCGACAGGCAAACGGCGCGCTCCGAAAGCGCCGCCCGCGATGCCGCCGACAGCGCCAGTAGTTCCGTCAAGGTCAGCGCGGTGCTGACGATTGCCGGGTTTGTGCTCGGCATCCTGGTCGGCATCCTGATCTTCCGCGCCGTCATCCGCCAGATCGGCGGCGAACCAGCCGCCATCCAGGAAATCATGCAGCGCGTCAGCAACGCCGATCTCAGCATGCAGGTCGAACTGCGCCCCGGCGATAAATCGAGCGCGCTTTATTCTGTCTCCAACACGATCAAATCGCTGCGCAACCTGGTCGATACCATCAGCCGCAGCGCCAACGACATCGCCGCCGCCAGCGAACAGTTGCACGCCACCAGCGAAAACATCGCCGCCGCCAGCGAGAGCCAGTCGCAGGCCGCCACGTCGATGGCCGCGTCGGTGGAAGAGATGACCGTCTCCATCAACCACGTTTCCGATTCGGCCAACGACGCCAACAAAATGGCGCAGCAATCGGGCGCCGCCGCGCAGGAAGGCTCGAATTCCATTCAATCCATGGTCGCCGACATCAACCGCGTGGCGCGCGATGTGGCCGCCGCCGCGCAGGACGTGGAAGAGCTGGGCAATCAGTCGCGCGAAATCGCTTCGGTGGTCAGCATCATCAAGGAAGTGGCCGACCAGACCAATCTCCTCGCCCTCAACGCCGCCATCGAAGCGGCAAGGGCCGGCGAACAGGGCCGGGGCTTCGCGGTGGTCGCGGACGAGGTGCGCAAGCTCGCCGAGCGCACCGCCACCTCGACCGAGGACATCGCCCGCATCGTCTCGCAGATCCACACCGGCACCGACCACGCCGTACAAACGATGCGGCATCAGAGCGAGAGCGTGAAATCCACGGTCGAATTGTCCGAGCGCGCCGGCGCCAACATCGGGCAGATCAACGAAGCATCGGCCGCGGTGGTCAGCGCCGTCTCCGAAATCTCGCTCGCGCTCTCCGAGCAATCCACGGCCAGTACCGAAATCGCCAAGAACGTCGAACGCATCGCCGGCATGAGCGAAGACAACAGTTCCGCCGTGCGCGAAGTGGCGGCGGCCACGCGCGATCTCACTTCCCGCGCCGAACAGCTTCAGGAACTGGTCAATCGCTTCAGGCTCTGACGCGGGCCTGCAATCGGGGGGAACACGGCGCGACGGCAAGGCCGGGCGGCGCGCCGCCCGCCCCGATCGCGCATCCACGCGAACCGGCCCGCCCCGGCGGCGTCATGGCTTTTCCCGCTTGTCCTCGACGCGCCTGCTCTTCCCGAAAGAGCGTTCGATTCCGCCCGGTTCGACCAGTTTGACGACGGGGGTGATGAGCAGCGTCTGCCGCAGGCGGTCGGCGACGCGCCGCCGGAAACGGTCCATTTCCCCGAAAGAATCGCTGAAAGCGTCGGGGCGCAATTCCACCATGACCGTCATCCTGTCCATGCCGGTTTCGTTGTCGAGCACGATGCGGTAGTGCGGCGTCACCCCGGCGATGCCGGCGAGGATATCTTCCACCTGGCTCGGGAAAACGTTGGTGCCCCGCACGATGAGCATGTCGTCGGTGCGGGCGCGTACCTTGGCCATGCGGGCGTGCGTGCGTCCGCAACCGCACGGCGCGGTGGTGACGCTCGTCAGATCGTGCGTCCGGTAGCGCAGCATCGGAAAGGCTTCCTTGCTCAAGGTGGTCAGCACCAGTTCGCCCTCGCTGCCTTCCGGCAAGGCTTCGCCCGTGGCGGGGTCGATGATCTCCCACAGGAAATGATCTTCGGCGATATGCTGCTGGTCGCGCGCGACGAGACATTCCCCCGCCACGCCGGGGCCGTTGACTTCGGTCAGGCCGTAATTGTCGGTACAGATGATGTGCATGCGGTTTTCGATCTCGCGCCGCATGCCGGGCGTGCAGGGTTCGCCGCCGAACAACCCGACCCGCAGGCTGGAGGCCCGCCAGTCGAAACCCCGCGCCTCGCCGACCTCGCACATGTGCATGGCGTAGGAAGGCGTCGAGATCAGCACCGTGGTCTCGTAGTCCGCGATCATCATCAAGTGCCGCTCGGTATTGCCGGAACCGGCGGGCACCATCATGCAACCCAGCTTTTCGCAGCCGTAGTGCAGGCCGAATCCCCCGGTGAACATGCCGTAGCCGAACGCCATCTGCACGCGGTCGGCGCGCGTGATGCCCGCCATCGCCGCAAGGCGCGCGACGCAATCGCTCCAGGCGTCGAGATCGCGCCTGCTGTAGCCGACGACGATGGGCTTGCCCGTCGTCCCCGAAGAAGCATGCAGGCGCAGCACATCGTCGAGCGCAATGGCGCACAGGCCAAACGGATAGGTGTCGCGCAATACCTGCTTATCGGTAAACGGCAGCAGCCGCACGTCTTCGAGGCGCCGTATATCTTCCGGCCCGATGCCGAGTTCCTGAAAACGCTGTTTATACCAAGGTACGCGTTCATATGCCCATGCGACTTGTCTTTGCAGCCTTTCCAATTGAATCCGCCGGATATGTTCGCGCGGCGCGGTTTCGATTTCCGGCTCGAAATAATTCACCTTGGGACCATCCATGCTGTCGGTTCTATCTGGACGTTACAATATATATCAGTGCATCCTGATCGGGAAACCACATCAATCCCGGAGACGCGCCGCTATTTCATCCAGTGACACAAGGTCTATTGGCTGGTGCCGCAAGGCCGATTCCGCCGAGTCTATGTTTTCGACATGAATGGCGATAATGGTCGAGATCAGGGAATAGCTATACAGCACGTTGATTCCCGCCGCCGCGATGACGCTCATGACGCGCGCCAGTTCCCCCGGCTCGTCGTGCAGGCGGACGCACAGCACCTGCGTGAGCGTCGAGGCGCACCCTTGCGCGCGCAACACTTCGAGCGCCTCTCCCGGCCTGTCGAGAATGAAACGCGCAATTCCATAATCGCCCGTATCGGAAACCGAGTAACCGCGCACATTTACCCCGGCGGCTTCAAAAGCATCGAGGATGCGTTTCAAATGACCCGGCTGACTTTCCAGAAAAACACTGATTTGGGGAATTGCCATGATGATATTAGTCTCCATCCGTAGCTACAGCGCCATGCTATTTTTTAATAGATCGGCTCAATGGTACCGTATTCTCATCCAGAATTCCTTCCCGTCTTCCATGAATGGCCGCAATCCACCGCCGGGCGTGATCTTTCACCACGCATCCAATATGCCATGCATGACATATATCGCATATATCGACTGCCCCGTCGCGGGCTTGCCCGCAGCGACCACATACCGCCCGGGAAAGGCAAAGCGCCGTCATCACGAAAGCCGCCCCACCCTCGTCATTACGAAAGCCACCCCACCCTCGTCATTGCGAAAGCCCTTCCCCCTCGTCGATGCGCTCCTCGCAATGACGAGGGGGGAGGCTTTCCCAGTGACGGGACGGGGGCGCGTCGATCCTCGCAATGACGAGTTCTTCCGATGGACTCCCCTCCCCCGCTTGCGGGGGAGGGTGCCCGAAGGGCGGGAGAGGGTTTCCAACCATCCGGCGCGTAGCGCCGCTGGATAAAAAGGGGGAGGAAGAAAGGGAGCGCCTGTCCGTGCCCCACCGCAAAGAAATCAGCGTCGCTTCGCTCCGCATGGTTGGCCCCCCCTCTCCCTAACCCTCTCCCCCCTGCGGGGGGCGAGGGAATTCCTTTGGACATGGGGAGTTCCTTGGATGGGGGGAATTCTTTGGATGGGGGAAGTCCTTTGGGAAGAACTCGTCATTGCGGGGAGGCTTGAACGCCACAGCGGAAAAAAAATTTTCGCCGAGGTGTTGTATTGCTCGGGAAGCGCGTGTACATTGCGCCCTGTTTTCCGCATGGGCATGAATTGAGTGCGGCACATTTCTCCGGGTAACGAACGGCGATGACGACTTTGGCGCGATTCCTGCGAACGAACGAACGAACGAACGAACGAACGAACGAACGAACGAACGAACGAACGAACGAACGAACGAACGAACGAACGAACGAATGTTGCTGACCTGATTCTCCACAGGGCGAAACGCCGCGAGGCTAAACGTCCGGCGGCGTTCGTTTACGAAAAAAATTCCCCGTGGCCCTTGGCCACGGGGAATTTTTTTCCCGCCGCGCGGCGGGCGGCGCGCGGGGATGCGCCGCTGCTCCCGCGCCTTGTCCTCCTCCTCGCCCTTTTCCTTTTCCTCTTGCCCCTGCGCTCCGGCGCGGCGCGGGCCGCCGAGGACGCCCCGCCCGGCTGCCCGGCGGGTTCGGGCGACTGCGGTCTAAGCGCCTCCGGCCTCGCGCCCTTCGACGCCATCGTCGTCGGCCATCCCCTCAAAGTCCTCTCCGACGACGAAATGCGCGCCCTGTACCGCTGGGCCAAAACGCGCATGTGGAAAGACTTCCCCGACGACGAAGCCGACTACCTCGCCCGCAACCGCGTCATGCTCCTGCCCGTTGATGCCGAAGGCCGCCGCGCCGTCTTCGTCCACATGGCCGTCACCGACTACATCCCCGAGGTCTACCTTCCCGGCGCGCTCATCCGCTACACCCCGCGCGCCATGCCCGAGAGTTACTACCCGGATGGCCGCCCCATCCACAGCGTCCTCGCCGGTTGTGCGGGGGTGATGTGCACCGCCGGGGACGCCGCCTGCCTCGGGGACTACCCGCAAGGGACGTTCCGCTTCAACGACGGCATCGAACTCGATCCGCGCACCCGCGAGCCGCTCGCCCATGGCCGCCACATCGACCCCATCTCGATGCGCGAGCGCGCCGCCGAAATGCGCGAACAGCGGAAACAGTCACAGCAAGCGCAACAACAGCAACAGCAACAGCAGCAACGACAGCGGTAACCCCCCCTTCCCATGCAATGCATCGATAAAAAAGGACCCTCCACCATGAAAACACGCCTCGCCCCCCTCGCCGCCGCGCTTCTCCTGGGCGCGCTTCCCGCCAGCGCCGCCCCCCTGCACTTCACCGGCAGCCTCGATTACCACAACGACATCGCCACCATCTCCTTCACCCTCGATAAAGACGTGGACGAATTCAGCCTGTGGACGGACTCTTATCTCGACGGCCTGAACTTCGACCCCTACGCCACGCTGTGGACGGGCGATGGCGTCCTGATCGGCTGGAGCGACGACGACCCCTTCATCCATCCCGCCACGCAAAGCGACGCCGACGCGGGCTTTCACTTCACCTCGTTCCTGGCGGGCGACTACATCCTGACCTTGACGGCGCTGGGCAATTTCCCGCTGGGGGGCGCGCTGGCGGACGGCTTCTTGCTCGATGCCGCCACCCCGCTGCCGATCAGCGGCGGGGGGGACTGGAGCGTGTGGATCGACGCCACCCAAGGCAACGCGAGCGGCAACGGCGTCCCCGAGCCTTCCACGCTGCTGCTCGGCCTGCTCGGCGCGGGCGCGCTGGCCGTCCGCGCCGCCCGCCGCCCGCGCTGAAACCGCCCCCGCCCCCTTCTCCTTCTTTTCTTTCCGCCCTTCACGACCCCCATATGCACTAACCTAATAGTAAATTAATCCCAAAGTGGATATATTTCAAAAGTAACACCGTTCCCCTGAGCCAAGTTGCTCACTGTTTTACTAGGCCAAATAAGCTTTTATTAA
>JAIRLA010000273.1 GCA_031259795.1 Azoarcus sp. | reverse complement strand
CCCTGCCAGATTTCCGGAATGAAGCTGATTTCCCGGCAGGCGCGGATTTGCGCCCAGGTTGGCCGCCAGTCGATATCGCCCGTTCCCATTGCCACGCCCTCTCCGTTATTGCCCCGGGCATCGGCGATATGCAGATGCGCGGTATGCGGGAGCAGGGTTTCGAGGGCCGTCTGGAAGTCCAGGCCGAAATGATGGCAAGTCATGGAGAGGTGGGAGAGATCGAGGCAGAGGCGCAAATGTTGCTCTTTTGCTTGCCGGGCCAGTTCTTCCGGCATCATGAAGATGTTCTGGTGGCGCTGCCCGCCGAAATGCCAGGGAAAGGGCGCCATGTTCTGCGGAAGCAATTCCGCGCGCCCGAAATCTATTTCGGCGCGGGCGGCGTGGAAACGCCGGTAGCGTTCCGCGCGTTCTTCTGCGGGAAGCGGTGCGTCGGCGGAAAAGCCGCCGATATTGGCGACGATCAATATATCCCTTGTTTCGGGGAAAAATTCCGCAATAACGTGGGCGATGTCCGCCACTCGTTGCAGATTGGCGATGGAACGTCGCCGCCAGGCCAAATCGTCCGCCGCCAGATCCAGAAGCTCGCTGTTCTCGAAAAGTTCCGGGGCATGAATGACCAGGCGCGTGGCGGGCGTGTTTGCGAGAAAGGGGCGCGGATCGAGGGCGAGGTCGCGGCAGGAGAGATGGAACTCGAACAAGTCGGGAGCGATCCGCTCCCGGTAATGCGGGAAATCGTGGTAGCGCACCGGCACGCCCCAGCGGATGGGAAAAGCAAAGCGCCGTTTCTCCGTCGGTTTTCCGGTATTGTTCGCGAGGTCGCTCTCGAAAAGGAAATCTCCTGTTTTGAAATCGTGCCTGGCCGTTTTGCCGATGAGTTCCGGCAAGCGATAGGGCGCCAATCCCTGGCCGGGGCTTCGGATGGCGAGCAGGGCGGAGGAAAAGGTTTCTCCTCTGGCGATGGGGCGCGCGGCCACGACGCTTTTCCCCAGGTTTTCCCGGTTCAATAGTTCGCCCTGGCTGACCTTGCGCCCGCCGCCGTTTTCGTTTGCAGGGCAGGGCAGGGCGCGTTCGAGTTGGCGGATGCCTTCCACGAGCGCCCGGAATTCGCGGGGCTCCAGGCTGGCCAGGTGATCCGGGCCTTCCATGCCGCGGTCGAGCGTGATGTGGCGCTCGATGATCTTCGCGCCCAGCGCCACGGCGCCGAGGCTGATGGCGATGCCGCGTTCGTGCCCCGAATAGCCGACGACGGGGTGCAGCGTCTTCAGGCGCGGGAGGTAGCGCAACTGGATGTCGTCTTCCGGCGCGGGATAGGCGCTGTTGCAGTGCAGGAGCGCGAAGGGGACATGCAGGGATTGCAAGAGTTCGATCGCCTGGACGATTTCATGTTCGAACGACATGCCTGTGGAGAGAATCAGCGGTTTTCCGAGGCTTGCCGCCTTGCGGATCAATGCGGGATTGGTCAAGTCCGCCGAAGCGATCTTGAGCGCGGGCGGATCGAAAGAGGCGAGAAGGTCTACGCTCGCTTCATCCCAGGGCGTGGCGAGATAGATCAGCTCTTTTTCCGCCACATAGGCGCGCAGTTCGCGGTGTTCTTCCACGCGCAATTCCGTTTTGGCGAGCAAGTCCTGGATGTATTCAACGCCCAAATCCTCGCTTTCTCCTTTGGCGCGCGGGCGGTAAAGCGCCTGCCGGTTTCTTAGCTGGAATTTCACGCAGTCCGCGCCCGCGTCCTTTGCCGCGTCCACCAGGCGGCGGGCAAGTTCCAGCGAACCATTATGGTTGTTGCCGATTTCCGCGACGATGAAAACGCGATCCCCGCCGATCCTGAAATGGTCGATGAAAAATGTGTCCTCCCCGGAAGAAACAATCAGGAAATCTTGCTGCGCCATGAAGTCACGCCCTGAGGCTCGAAACGAAAGTCGATTGTCGTGCAGCCCAATGCTTCGACGGCGCGAATTGCATCACGACGGCGCTGCGGCTCGATATGGAAAAGGAAAAAACCGCCCGCGCCCGCGCCCAGGAGTTTTCCGCCAAGTGCGCCCGCGGCGCGGGCGTCGTCGTAAATCCGGTCGAGCCTGGGAGTGCTGGCGGCGGGGAAAAAGGTTTTTTTCAGCGTCCAGGCTTCGTGCAGAGCGCGCCCGAAACAATCGAGTTCGCCGCGGACAAGGTAATGATGCATTTGGCGGCACAATGCGACGCTTTGCTGTACCAGACTGGTGTGCGCGGATTCGGCGGCCCATTCGCGGCGCAGGGCATCATGCAATTTCCCGGAATCGCGCCTCATGCCCGTGTCGACGAGCATCAGGCAGGCTTCCAGCTCATTGCGCGTGCGTTCTTCCAGATGGATCGGATGCACCCGGTTGTCTCCGCGCTCGAATTCGATCAGATTGAGGCCGCCGAAGGCCGAGGCGTATTGATCCTGCCAGCCGCCCGCGATGTTCAGGCACAGGCGCTCCGCCTGGAAGGCCAGTTCGGCGACATCGTAGGTATTCCAGCGATCCTGGCGCAATTCGTTGAAAGCCGCTACCGTTGCCGTGGCCACCGCGGAAGAGCCTCCCAGGCCGGAACCGGCGGGGAAATCCGAATGCAGGTAAAAATCGAAACCGCCGCCGGGCGCGATCACGGAAATGACCGTGGCGGCCAGTCCCTTGTCCGGCGCTTCCCGGAGCGCATCGAACGAGGCGTAATCTTCTTCCTTGTCGATATCCTGCGAAAAAACGCGGATGCGCCCATCTCCGCGAGGGATCAGGGTCACGTGCGCGTAAAGCCTTACCGTGCAGCTCAATACGGCGGCGGCGTGTTCAAGGAAAAAATGCGTCAGATCCGAGCCGCCGCCGCAGAAACTGATCCGCACCGGGGCGCGGGCGCGGGCGAGTACGGGAGATTCCGGGCGCGCGAACATGCCGCGGGAATGGATTTCGCGGATGCGCCCTTGCGCGTCCAGGGCGGGGACGGCGTGGTAGCCAAGGTCGAAAATCTTGAGCAGCTTTTCGCGCGGGGCGTTCAATTCGACGGTGTGGAAATCGCGGTTCATGCACTCGCTGACCGGGCGATCCGCATCGCTGTTTTCCAGGAAATAGCGGCGAATGTCGCCATTGGTGACGACGCCTTCGAGACGCCCGGTCGCGTCAACCACGAAGGCGATTTGCAGTTTGCCGGATTCCACACACTGGATGGCATTCTTGACGCGGCTATCCGTGCGGACACAGAGTTTCTGTACAAGCGGATTCATGATCTCGTCCTCATGGGATAAGAATATTCCTTTTTGAAAGTTTCCAGGGATTCCGGCGCGCCGATGTCGATCAAGTTTCCAGCATATGCGGCGCTTTGCAATGTCCGGCGCTCCGCCAGCGCAGGCAGGATGTCCCGCTCCAGCGAGCAGGGGCGCAGTGGCAGACCGGCCAATGAGGCGCGGGAAAAAACATACGCGCCGCTATTGACATAGCCGGGGCCGGACGCGCCTTTTTCGAGAAGCCGCGTCACGACGCCTTTCGCGTCGAAAAAGACGCTGCCGAAACGGGCGCGGTTTGCCGCATGCACGGTCAGCATGGTTTCGCGCGAAGATTCGCTTGCGGCCCAAAGCTGCCGGTACGCTTCTGCTGCCAAGAAGGTGTCGGCATTCAGGACGAAGTAGCGGGGCGGCGGCGCGCGATGGCGCAAACCGTTCAATAAAGCGCCGCCGGTGCCCAGGGGTTCGGATTCGACGGCGATATCCAGCGCGATGCCGGATTCAGCGGAGAGTTTTTCCGCCATGGCGAGTAATTGATCCGCCCGGTAGCCAGCGCACAATACCGCTTCGGTCACGCCCGCTTCGCGCAATTCGCGCAATAACAAGGCGATGAAGGGCTGTCCGTGGATTTCCGCGACGGCCTTTTGCGTGTTTCCAATGACGCTACGCAGCCGCGTTCCCTGGCCGCCGCAGAGGATGTAGGCGAGAGG
>JAIRLA010000180.1 GCA_031259795.1 Azoarcus sp. | reverse complement strand
GCGTTTGGTAGGGGCCCGGCGCGCCGGGCCCCTACGCCCCACCCTCGGAAGGACTCGTCATTGCGAAAGTCGCCCCCACCTCGTCATTGCGAGGCGCGCAGCGACGTGGCAATCCAGTGCGTTCCATCCGGCGCGCAGCGCCGCTGACTCGCTGACTCCACCGCGAAGAAAAAAGGGAGGCGTTATTCCAGCGCCGCCTTCACCCAGGCACTGGCTTGGCGCGCGTCGAATTCCGCGCCGAATTTCGTCTTGAGCGCGGCCATTACCGCGCCCATGGCTTTCGGGCCGCGTTCGGACAGGGCCGCGATGGTCTCCGCGATGGCCGCTTTTACGGCGTTTTCGTCCGCCATGGCCGGGAGGTAGGCAGCGAGTATCTCCGCTTCGGCGCGCAGGGCCGCCAGCCGCGGTTCGTCCTTGATGACCGCCGCGGCTTCCTGATTGTTCTTGAGGAATTTGCGGATGGTCTGGCGTACTTCGTCATCGCTGCTTTCGCGGTTGCCGTCGTTCTTGCCGATCATTCCGGCTTCGGCGAGCAGCGTGGTCAATAATGTGGCGCGCAAGGCGTTGCCTTCCTTGCGGGCAAGGAGGGCGTCTTTTTTCAGTTGGGCAAAAAGGCTCATGTCGATCTCGCGGGATGAGGGTTGCAGAAAAGGGGCGCGTGTCCGCCGCGGTGTTTTCCGGTCGCCGTGAGCGCCGGCTTGCGCGGGACGCTCACGGATACATGAATTGGCGCGCCAGGATAAGCTCTCCGGCAAAACGCATGGGCACGGTGAATTCCTGCCGTTTTTCGCTCGCCGTGCCCTCGTTGCTGATGATGGTCAGGCGCGCGCTCGTCAGTCCGCTCTCGCCGCCGCCGCCGTAGTAATTGATGTACACCTGATACAGGCCATTTTCCGGCGCGGGGGAGGCGAAAATCTCCGGGCCGTAGCCAGTGGTGACATCAATGTCGATCGCGCCTCCGGCGATGACGCGCTCTCCGTACCAAGCATGCTGGCCGCCGGGCGTGAGTACGTGCAGATCGAGGTCGGTGCCGTCGGTATCCCAACTGAGCAGGATGCGCAGCCGCGATTCCGGCTGCCCCGCGGCGCTTTGGTAGAACTGGATGCGGGCGCGCTCGTCGCCGCCGCGCACTTCGACGCTGTTGGAACCCGTGCCGAAGCTGTACGGGCGGGCGAAAGCGCCGCTTTCGTCGAGCAGGACCGGCATGGCATTGCCGTTGATGACGAGTGTGGCGGTTTTGTCGCCGTGCTGGCGGATGCGTCCGCGAATCTGGCTGCTTTCCGGTGTATCGGCCTCGATATGAGGCTGCGCGGCGGGATAATTTACCGTTTGCGTATAAGGCGCGCCGGCGTCGCCTGTCCGCCAGCCGCCGATGGGCGCTTCCAGTTCGGCGGCCCGCGCCGTCCCGGTAAGGGTAAAGGTAAACAGAAACGGCGCGGCCAGGAGGCCCATGGCCATGAGCGGCGGGGCAGGGCGGTACAGGCCGGAAATGCGCTTGGGTTTCATGGGGATTGTCTCGAAAAGGCGGGGAAGGGTGGCTTTGCCGGGCAGATGATAACCGGACGGATATTTTTTGCGCCACTTCGCGCTGGAAAGGGAAAAAGAAAGAGAAAAGTGTTCGCGGATTTTCCTCTTATCCATGGCGCGTGTTTTTCGCCGCCCGCCGCTGCCTTTATACTTGTCATCCCTGTATTTTCGCCGCGTTTCGCCGCCGCCGATGTCACACGGCCCGCTTCATCGCCTGCTGCTGCTCCTGCCTTACAACCTTTTGTGGCTGCTGGCCTTGCCCGCCGCGTTGTTGCGCTTGCTGTGGCGCGCGCGGCGGCAACCGGACTATTTGCGTCATGTGCGCGAGCGTTTTGGCAGTTACCGGGTACGCGCGCCGGGGCCGGTGATCTGGGTGCATGCGGTGTCGGTGGGGGAAACCCGCGCCGCCGAGCCGCTCATCCGCGCCATGCTGGCGCGCTGGCCGGAGCACACTGTGGCGCTCACGCACATGACGCCGACCGGGCGCGCCACGAGCCAGGCGCTGTTCGCGGATGAAACGCGGGTGCTGCGGCTGTATCTGCCTTACGACGTCGGTTTTTTCGCCGCGCGTTTCCTGCGCCGTTTCCGTCCGGAGTTCGGCGTCATCATGGAAACCGAATTGTGGCCCAATTTCCTGGCCGCCTGCCAGCGCCGGGGCGTGCCAGTGTTGCTCGCCAACGCCCGTTTGTCGGAGCGTTCGGCGCGGCGTTACGCGCGCGCGCCGGCGCTCACCCGTTTGACCCTCGGAGCGCTCGCGGCGGTGGGCGCGCAGAGCGCCGCCGATGCTGTCCGCCTGTCGGCGCTGGGGGCGTGCCGGGTGAGCATCACCGGCAATATCAAGTTCGACATCGCGCCGCCGGAGGGCGCCCTTGCTCTGGCGGCGCGTTTTCGCGCCCGCTGTGGAGCGCGTCCGCTCATCCTGGCCGCCAGCACGCGCGAAGGCGAAGAAGAAGCGATCCTCGATGCTTTCGTCCATGCGTCCTCCTCCCGCGCGGGTATGGAAGATGTTTTGCTCGTGTTGACGCCGCGCCATCCGCAGCGCTTCGGCGAGGTCGAGGCGCTTGTGCGAGCGCGCGGTCTCGCCGTGGCGCGGCGCTCGGACGATGCCGGGCTGGGCGAAGCGGAATGCGCGCCCGCGCCGCTGCCGCGCGAAGTTCGCGTCTGGCTTGGCGATTCGATGGGCGAAATGTTCGCTTATTACGCGGCGGCCGATCTTGCCCTGATCGGCGGCAGTTGGCTGCCCTTTGGCGGGCAGAACCCGATCGAAGCGTGCGCCGTGGGAACGCCGGCGCTGCTCGGGCCGCATACTTTCAATTTCCAGCAAATCGCCGAAGAAGCCGTGAAAGCCGGCGCCGCCCGCCGTTGCGGCGATGTCGATACCGCCATGCGCATTGCGCTCGCGTTGCTGGCCGATGCGCCCGCGCGCGCGGCGATGGCGGAAGCCGGACGCGCCTTCGCCGCCGCCAACCGTGGCGCGACCGCGCGCACCGTCGCCTTGCTCGACGCGATCGCGCATTGATATGATGCAACGATAAGTCGCCGCCAGCGCGTCGTTGCGCTGGCGGATGAATACGACCAAGCCGATCCCGAACAGATAGCAGATAGGCCCATGAGGATGCCGAAGTTTCAATCCATTTCCCCTATTTCTGGGGGACGGTACTCGGTTGAATTGGTGCTGAGCCTGCTGGCGGTGCTGTTTCAATTCACGTTCCCCATTTCTGGAGGACGATACAGGCGCAGGCGGTTAATGCGCTTGGTACCTTTCCTGTTTCAATCCACGTCTCCCATTTCTGGAGGACGATACTCCGGGCGCGGGACGGGCCGTAGCAGTCATGCGTGTTTCAATCCACGTCCCCCATTTCTGGAGGACGATACTGTGTGCTCCCCGGACAGCGAAGCCAAGCTCGTGGTTTCAATCCACGTCCCCCATTTCTGGAGGACGATACCCTCTCAGGGCCGGAGCATCAAATTTTGCGTAATTGCAGGGCGGTAGCCAGATAATCCGGATTGTACGCAGCGGTTTTGAGTTTTCTGGGCAGGCTGAT
>JAIRLA010000153.1 GCA_031259795.1 Azoarcus sp. | reverse complement strand
ATCCTAACGCAAATTATTTTTGTTTTCAAAAGTGCTTCAAGGGAATTTTGTGTCTTGTTGGCAACACACCGGCGGCGCGCCGAGAGTCAAGGCGGCCCGCCAGAGCCGGAAGAGGGCTTTGTTTCAAGCGAAGCAAGGCGGTGCTGGATAGAGAAAGGGGAAAAAGGAACGAAACGTCCGTCCACTCCCACCGCCAAGAAAACAGCGTCGCTTCGCTTCGGATGGTTGGAACTGGATTGCCACGTCGCTACGCTCCTCGCAATGACGAGGTGGGGGGCTTTCGCAATGACGAGGTGGGGGAGGCTTTCGCAATGACGAGGGTGGGGATGCCCTCGCAATGCCGAGGGTGGAGGGCTTTCGCGATGATGACCCTTCCAAAGAATCTCTCCGAAGGGTCACGGCGCTGGCGGCGTTTTGTTTTCGTTGTGGCGCACGGTGTCGATGGCAAGGAAGATGATCGTGGCGGGGAGGGCATAGCCCAGGATGGCGTTGGCAAATACGGGGGCGTGCGCCGAGTGGCGCGCTTCCAGGATCAGCCAGAGGGTATAGGCGGCGTAGTAGGCAAGCAGCAGCCCGCCTTCCGGACGGGATATTTCGCGTCCGCTGAGGAGGATCGGCAGGCAGGCGAGCGCGGAGGCCGCCATGATCCACAGGTCGGCGGCGCGCGCGGTTTCGGAGACCGGAACGCCGCCGGGCGCGATGAGCGCGGTCAGGCCCAGTACCGCGCAGATGTTGAAGATGTTGCTGCCGATGATGTTGCCTACGGCGATGTCGCGCTCGCCGCGCAGGGCGGCAACCGCCGAGGTGGCGAGTTCCGGCAGCGAGGTGCCGGCCGCGACCACGGTGAGACCGATGGTCAGGTCGCTGACGCCGAGCGCGCGCGCGACGCTGGTCGCGGCGTCCACCAGCCAGTTCGCGCCCAGGACCAGCAGGATGAGTCCGCCCGCGATCAGGGCGATCTGCATGCTTTTGCCGCGCGTCCAGGGAGCGTCCGGCCATTCGCCGGTGAGCCGCGCTTGTTCCGCCCGGGAGGCGGTGCGCGAGCGGCGCACGAGGAAGAGGGTGTAGACGGCGAGCGCCGTGAACAGGATCAGTCCTTCGAAATGGTCGATCGCGCCATCGAGCGCGAAGACGAGCAGGAGAAGGGATGCGCCGATCATGATCGGGATTTCCTGGCGGACGATCCGGCTCTGTACCGCGAGCGGGACGATGAGCGCCGAGACGCCGAGGATGAGCAATACGTTGACGATGTTGCTGCCGACGATGTTGCCGAATGCGATGTCGGGGGCGCCGCCGAGCGCGCCGCCGACGGAGACCGCCAGCTCCGGCGCGCCGGTGCCGAAGGCGACGACGGTCAGACCGGCTGTCAGCGGCGAGATGCCGGCGGAGACCGCCAGTTTCGCCGCGCCGCGCACGAGCAATTCCGCGCCGATGACGAGGGCGGCCAGGCCGAGAAGAAAGTGGAAAGTATTGTTTATCATGGCTTGGAGGCCCGCGCCGCGCGGCGCGGTGGCGGAGGAAAGAAGCGCCGCGCGGCGGTTCCGGCGTCAAAGCCCGGCATCGGCGGCCAGCGCGGCGGCTTTGTCGGTGTGCTCCCAGGTGAATTCGGCCTCGTCGCGGCCAAAGTGGCCGTAGGCGGCGGTCCTGGAGTAGATCGGGCGCAGCAGGTCGAGGGTCTGGATGATGGCCTTGGGGCGCAGATCGAAGTGGGCGCGGATCAGATCGACGATTTTTTCGTCGGCGATCCTGCCGGTACCGAAAGTGTTGACCATCAGGCTCACGGGCCGGGCGATCCCGATGGCGTAGGCGATCTGCACTTCGCATTGCCCGGCCAGCCCCGCCTCGACGATGTTCTTGGCGACGTAGCGCCCGGCGTAGGCGGCGGAGCGGTCGACCTTGGAGGGATCCTTGCCCGAGAACGCGCCGCCGCCGTGGTGCGCCGCGCCGCCGTAGGTGTCGACGATGATCTTGCGCCCGGTGAGGCCGCAGTCGCCGTGCGGGCCGCCGACGACGAAACGCCCGGTCGGGTTGATGAAATATTTCACTTCCCCCCTGAGAAGCTCCGCGGGCAGCACCGGCTTGATGATTTCTTCGATCACGGCTTCCCTGATCTGCGCGTGGCCGATGTCCGGGGCATGTTGTGTCGATACCACCACGGTGTCGATCGCCGCCGGTTTGCCGTCGATGTATTTCACCGTGAGCTGGCTCTTGGCGTCCGGGCGCAGCCAGGGTAGCCGCCCGTCCTTGCGCAGCTCGGACTGGCGCTGCATGATGCGGTGGGCGTAGTGGATCGGCAGGGGCATCAGGCTCGGCGTCTCGCGGGTGGCGAAACCGAACATCAGCCCCTGGTCGCCCGCGCCCTGGTCGAGGTCGAGTCCTTCGCCTTCGTTGACGCCCTGGGCGATGTCGGGCGACTGGCTGTTGATCGCCGCCAGCACGGCGCAGCTTTTGTAGTCGAAGCCGATGTCGGAATCGTCGTAGCCGATGCGGCGCACGACTTCCTGCGCCACTTCGCGGTAATTGACCTGGGTCGTGGTGGTGATTTCGCCCGAGATCACCACCAGCCCGGTCGATACCAGCGTTTCGCAGGCCACGCGCCCGTGCGGGTCGGAGGCGAGCACGGCGTCGAGCACGCCATCGGAGATTTGGTCGGCGACTTTGTCGGGGTGGCCTTCGGAGACGGATTCCGAAGTGAAGAGAAACTCTTTTGTCATGATTGCTCCTGGAAACGAAAATCCCCGAAGGTTCGCGGCGTCTTGGCCGGCTCCGGGGATTTCGGCGAGCAGCCGACGCTTTAGCAGTATTTTTATTTGTAGACCGCGCGCTTGAAGCGGAAAGCCGCCCTGCAAGTTGTCGAGTTAACTCGGCGGCTGGGGCACAATTATAGGTCACTGTATCGTTTGGTCAAATCCGCTTGCTTCCCTTCCCGGCTTCGCGCCCCGTTCCCGTTCCGACCGCAAACCCGCGCCAGTCCGCGCGCCGCCGCGTCGACGCGGCCATGGCGCGGGTCTTTCCTGTGTTTTTCCCGTGCTGATCGACTTCCTTTTCCGTTTGCTCGCCCGCCTGCCCCTGGCGTGGCTGCATTGCCTGGGGGGCTGGGCCGGCTGGCTGGTCTATGCCTGCTCGCCTTCGTACCGCCGCCGCCTGCGCGCCAATCTGGCGCTGGCTGTGGGAGAGCCGCCCCGCGCCCTGTTGCGGCAGGCGATCGCCGAGGCCGGACGGCAAGCGCTGGAGTTGCCATGGATATGGCTGCGTCCGCTGGACGCGGTGCTGGCGAAGGTGCGGGCCGTCCATGGCCTGGAGGTGGTCGAGGCCGCCCGCCGCGAGGGGGCGGGCATCCTGTTCCTCGCGCCGCACACAGGATGTTTCGAAGTCGTTGGTCACTACTGCACCCATGCCGCCGGGGCGCCGCTGGTCGCGCTGTACCGTCCGCCGCGTTACCGCCCGCTCGAACCCCTGATGCGGGCCGGGCGCGTGCGCGGACAGATGACGATCGCGCCCGCCGATCTCGCCGGAGTGCGGCAATTGCTCAAGACCTTGCGCGCGCGCGGCACGGTGGGCGTATTGCCCGACCAGACGCCGCGCGCGGGAGAAGGCGTGTGGGCGGATTTTTTCGGGCGTCCGGCGTGGACCATGACCCTGGGGATACGCTTGTCGGAAGTACGCGACGTGCGGGTGATCTACACCTGGGCCGAACGCCTGCCGGGCGGGCGGGGCTACATCATGCATTTCGCGCCGCCGGAGGAGACGTATGCGGGCGATCTCGCCGAACGCTGCGCGGCGATGAACCGCGACATCGAGCGCGTCATCCGCCAGTGTCCGCAGCAATATCTGTGGGGATACAACCGCTACAAGCGGCCCCGGCGGGCGGACGATGAAACGGCGGCGCGGATCGGGGCCGCGCCGGACGGCGGACGGGCCGGCGGCGCGAGGGAGGCCGGGAAATGAAAACCCGCGCGCTGGTGTTCGTTTTCCGGCTGCTGCATGTCCTGCCGCTGGCGATATTGGCGCCGTTGGGGTGTTTGCTGGGGGAGGCGCTCTATATCGTGGCGAGACCGCGGCGGCGGGTGGCGGAGATCAATCTGGCCCTGTGCTTTCCCGATCTGGATGCCGCGGCGCGGCGGCGACTGGCGCGGCGTCACTTCCGGGTGCTGGGGCGCAGCCTGCTCGAACGCGGTCTGTTGTGGTGGGCATCGCGGGCGCGGCTGGAGCGTATCGCCCGCATCGAAGGCGAGGCGCACTTGCGCGCGCTGCGGGAGGCGGGCACGCCGGTCATCATGCTCGCGCCGCATTTCGTCGGCCTCGACATGGGCGGCACGCGGTTGTCGATCGCCTACGATTTCGTCAGCATCTATGCGCGCCAGAAAAAAGATCCCGTGCTCGATCGCTGGCTCTACCATGGGCGCAGCCGTTTCGGCGATCAACTCCTGCTTTCGCGCCAGGATGGCGTGCGCCGCACGCTGAAAGCGGTAAAGGACGGGCGGATCTTCTATTACCTTCCCGATATGGACTATGGTCGCAAGGATGCGATTTTCGTGCCCTTTTTCGGCGTCGAGGCCGCCACCATCACGGGTCTTTCCCGCTTGGCGCGGCTCGCCGGGGCGCGGGTACTGCCCTGCGTGACCCGCATATTGCCGGGGAGCGGCGGCTACGTGGTGGAAATCGGCGAGCCGTGGGCGGATTTTCCCGGCGCCGATGTCGAGGCCGATACCCGCCGGATGAATGTCTGGCTGGAAAGTGTGGTGCGCACCATGCCGGAACAGTATTATTGGGTACATCGCCGTTTCAAGACGCGGCCCGAGGGACAGGAACGGTTTTATTGAGGAAACGATGCGAAGTCATCTGCGGAATAATCGAATAATCAATTGGCGACGGAAAATCATATGAACCCAATGAAGAACTTGTTCAAACGCGCTTTGCCATCCCTGATGCTGGCGGCGGGACTGCTTTTTCCCGCCGCCGCGCCGGCGGAAGAAGCGGCGGCGCCCGTGCCGGTGGGCGACAGGGACGCGTTCGAGAAGCGCTATATCGCCTGCGTCCTGTCGGGCTTGCAGGACAATTGTTTCATCACCGTCTTTTCCGGGCGCTTTTTCTCGCCGCCCGGAGAAGGGGCGACCCTGATCTATGACGCGATCAAGGCGAAGATGCAGGGCGCCAACGTGCGCAAGGTGCATACGCTGGAAAAGACGGTTAAGGCGGAACTGGTGGATATCAGGACTTATCTTCTCGAACTTTCCGGCGACGCGGGATTCATCGGCTTCTACGTGGTCTTCAGGAGAAAGGGCGATGAATGGTACGTATATGAATTCGCGCTCGACCGCTCGGAAGATTTTATTCGCGGCCTCCTGAATCTTCCCGCTCCGCCCGCCGATCCGACGGCGCACTGATCGTCCGGGGAAAAAAAAGAAGGCGGCGGCCCATATCGGGCGGCTGCGGCGGCCCGAATGAACGTTCCACGCAGCGAGTCGCAAACCGCGCGGGCGGATACCAATCGGAGAAGCAAAAACCGGAAAAGAAATCCTGAAAGTGAATTTTGTAGGAGCGCTCAAATAGTTTTCGGGCAAGTTCGTGACATCCATGTTGTAATTGCATCATCTCAGTCACCCAAGGAAACAGGCTCCCATGACCATCTCGACGCGCGACACCGTGAAATATGCTGCCGTGTTGCGCGCCTTGCGAATGGGTTGTACCGTCGCAAGCGCCGCCGTCCTGCTGCTGCTGTGGTCCTGGCTGCTCGACATGGTGGAAAGGGCCGAAACCGAAGCCTTTGCCCATGTGCGAATCATTGCCGAGGAACGCGCGCGCTCTGTCGCCGACGCGATGCAGACCTCGATCGAGCGTCTCGACTTCGCGCTCCTGACCGTGCGCCACATCAGCCAGGCGGGGGGAGAGACGAAAACCGAATGGGATCGTTTCGTGGTCGATTCCCTGGGCGTGCAAGGCGTGCAGATCGCGCGTATCGACGCCAACGGCTATGCGGCCTCTTTTTCGCGGAACGCCTTCTTGCGCGGTTACGTCGGCGACCGCGGATTTTTCAGCTCGCTGAAAACCCTTCCGGGCGACCCGCTGCTGATCGATACGCCAGCGCTGGAGCAGGGCGGCGCCAGGCCCGCCTGGATCATTCCGTTTTCCCGCAAGGCGCGGGTCTCCGGCCCGTTCTCCGGCACAATCACGCTCCTCGTCCCGGCGGGAATCTGGCAGGCGCAGTTTGCCCAATATCTAGGCGCCAAGCACGACGCCATAGCGGTACTCTCCTCCGATGGCGGCAAATACATCCTGCGCCTGCCCGACCCGGACAGCGCTTATGGCCGGTACACGCCATCCGAATGGCCGGCGCTCTTTCGCCGCGAAACCGACCATGGTCATTTCGTCGGCAGGGGCGTCAACGACAATCTGGAGCGCCTGATTGCCTGGGTTCGCCTGCCGAGCGGGCCGATCGCCACCGCCGGCATCGCATTCGATGATGTGCTGGCCCCGGCGTGGGCATTGGAACGCGCCCTGAAAATCGGCGGCGGAATATTCTCCGTCCTGGTCATACTGTTGACCGGCAGCCTGGCCGCGGCCCTGACCATCTCCGAAAAATCCCTGCGCGCGTGCGACGAACGCGAAATCCTCTACCGGAATCTGATGGACAACATGACCCAGGGGGTCATGCACCTCGATGCCAACGGCCGCATCCTCCATGTCAACGCCGCCTTCAGCGCGATCACCGGCTATGCGCCCGAAAACGTGCTCGGCAAAAGCCCGGGCATGCTGTCGCCCACTCACGACGAGGCGCGCAATCTGGGCAGGATGATCGAGCAGTGGATCGAAGAGGGCGGCAACGCCGCCGGCGAAGGCGATTTCGACGGGCTGCGCGCCCGCGGCGCGACCCGCCCCTTCACCGGCCATGCCCTGCTGATGGCGCATACCGGCACGGACGCGCGCCGCATCGTGCTGATCTCCGATGTCAGCGCCGAACGGCGCGAACGCGCGGAAATCTGGCGCGCGGCCAATTTCGACACGCTCACCGGGCTGGCCAACCGCGAACTGATGCATGACCACCTTGAACTCATGACCAACCACGCCCTCGTTCAACATGACTGCGGCGTAGCGGTACTGTTCATCGGCCTCGACTATTTCGTTCCCGTCTCCATACGCAATAATTCCGATATCGCCATGCGGCTGCGCTACGAGATCGCGCATCGCCTGCGCGGGATTTTCCACGCGGAAGACACCATTGCCTGCCTGCGGGACGACCACTTCGCCGTGCTGCTGCCCGATTACGGTTCGGCCTCGGTGGCCGACCGGGCGGCGGCGCGGGTGGTCAGCAGCCTCTCCGGCGGCTTCGCCGTGGACGAAGACGCGCACGTCGAAATCACCTGCCACGTCGGAGTGGCGCGCCTGCCCGACAACGGCAAGACGCCCGGGGAATTGCTGCACAGCGCCGAACAGGCCATGCTGCGCGCCAGGGAAAGGGGACGCTCATGCTGGAGCGTTTGATACGGACTTCGTCGTCGACGAGGGAACCCGGCCCCCGGCCCTGAAAAATCATGAATCGGTTCTTGTGGGCTTCCATGGAGAGCCGCGAATCTGTAACACTGCGACATGGCCCCGAATACGATCACGATTCCCTGGCTCGACAGTCCCGCCGGGTTTCCTCTCGCCAGTTGCGCTCTCGCCGATCCCGGCGGACTCGTCGCCGCCGGGGGGGAACTTTCCCCCGAATGGCTGCTTGCCGCTTACCGGCGCGGCATTTTCCCCTGGTACAGCGAAGGCGACCCCATCCTGTGGTGGAGTCCCGATCCGCGTCTCGTGTTGTTTCCGGACGAAATCCGCATTCACCGCTCATTGCGCCGGGTGCTGCGCCAGCAACGCTTCGAGGTGCGCGTCGACACGGATTTCGCCGCCGTGATCGCCGCCTGCGCCGCGCCGCGCGCGCCGGATGACGGCACCTGGATATTGCCGGAAATGCAGGCCGCCTACTGCCGGATGTTCGGACTCGGCCATGCCCACAGCGTGGAATGCTGGCGCGGCGGACGCCTGGCGGGCGGGCTTTACGGGCTGGCGCTCGGGCGTGCGTTCTTCGGCGAATCCATGTTCTCGCTCGAGACCGACGCCTCCAAGGTGGCCCTGGCCCATTTGGCGAGGATGCTCGCGGCGCGCGGTTTCGCCGTGATCGACTGCCAGATGACCACGCCCCATCTCCTGTCGATGGGCGCGCGCGAAATCAGCCGCGCCGCATTCTGCGCCGGACTCGAACACTGGACGGTCACGGGCGGGCCGCCCGGACGATGGCCCGCCGATCTTGCGCGCGGCATCGCCTGGAACACGCCCGCCGATTGAGCCGCCCCCATGCGCCGCAACGATATCTTCGCCCCGATCCATTTTTACGCGACCGCGCCCTACACGTGCTCCTACCTGCCCGAACGCACGGCGCGCTCGCAAGTCGCCTTCTCCGAAATCTCCGCAAAGGATTCCGCGCTCACGGCCGCCTACGGCACCCTCGTGCGACACGGTTTCCGCCGCAGCGGCACTTTCATCTACCGTCCGCACTGCGACGATTGCCATGCCTGCGTGCCGGTGCGCCTGCCCGTGGAGCGCTTCGCGCCCGACCGCGGCCAGCGCCGCGCCATGCTGCGCCACGCCGCGCTCATCGCCCGCGAATGTCCGCCGGAGTTTTCCGAAGAACATTTTTTCCTTTACCGCCGCTACCTGCGCGCGCGCCATACCGGCGACGGCATGGATGGCGACAGTTGCGAACAGTACATCCAGTTCCTGCTGCAAAGCCCGGTCGATACCTTCCTCGTCGAATTCCGCGACAGCGGCAGCCTGCGCATGGTCAGCGTCATCGACCGCCTGGGCGACGGCCTCTCCAGCGTCTACACCTTCTACGACCCCGACCTGGCGCGCGCCTCGTTCGGCACCTACGGCATACTGTGGCAGATCGAAGCCTGCCGCCACCTGCGCTTGCCCTACCTGTATCTGGGCTACTGGATCGCCGAAAACCGCAAGATGGCCTACAAAATCCGCTTCCGCCCCATCGAGGGCTACCGGCATGGACAATGGCTGGAGATCGGCGGCGAAGAACCTGCGCCGGACATGGCGACGCCATGAAACCCGGCTGGAACGGGATTTTCTTCTTTTCCGCTTTCTTTATTCCGGCGCGGACATAACCGATAACCCCGATAACTCGTGGGAAAAGGAAGACTGGAAAGACCGCGCCCCCGATGCAATATAATTCCGTAATACAATTCCGCAATACAATTACGGCTGGACAATCGGCTATTTCTTATGGCAAGCCTGTATATGGCGTGGAAAGCGGAATTCCGGAGTCCTGTCAAACAAACGCGCCGGATCGTCCGGCGCGTTTGCCTGGGCCGCTCTTCGATCAATACGCCCTTTGCTGGGCATTCGTATCGGTTTCGACCGTAGCGACGAAAGCCTCCGCGATTTGGCGCGCTTCGTGGATAAGCGTCTTGTTGCTCAGATTCCTGCGCACGTCCGGCGCCGACAACAACGCGGGCAATACGTACAAAGTCACACGGTCGTACAAATTGAGTTCTTCGAAATTCATTTTCTTCTCCATGTCATGTCAACGGGCAAAACATCGTACCAGCAATTCCTTGCCCATACACAAAAAAACAAAGCGGCGACATTGTGCCGTTTCGCTCACGCCATTTCAACGGATAAATTTGCCGCAATCGCCCGAAAATGTCGACACCGCCGGTCAGCCGCCAACTACCGCCGGCCCGGTCGCGCCA
>JAIRLA010000109.1 GCA_031259795.1 Azoarcus sp. | reverse complement strand
AAAATCATGTTCGCAAAAAAATCCATCATTTCCAGAGGCGCGATTACCGTTCTGTTCTGGGTGGCCATGTGGGCCTGGGTCGCCATGGATCTGCACCAAACCTACCTCGGCGACCTGGAGGCCGCGGCGGCCAACGCCAGTTACATGACGCGCATCATGGAAGGCCATCTGCTGTCCATTTCCCAGAAAATGGACGCGCGTCTCCTCGAACTCGTCATGAGTACGCGGGACAGCGTGCTCGCGGGCGGCGATCTTCGCGCCATCGACGCCTATCTGCACCTCGGGCTGGCGGATTTCCCGGAAATCATGAGCTTTCGCCTCGCCGATGCCGAAGGGCGCACCATCACCAGTTCCGACGGATATACTTCGGCCGATATCTCCGACCGGGCCTATTTCCAGCAACTGCGCGATTCGCCCAATGAAAAATTCGTGATTTCCGGGCCGCTCAAATCCAAGGCAACGAACGAATGGGTCATCATTTTCGCCCGCCGCATCGAAACCAACGATGGCAAATTCGCCGGCGTGGCGTCGGCGGTGGCGCTGTGCAGCTGGTTCGAGAATTTCCTCCGCGATCTGTCCAAGGTGAAAGATTACGTGGTGGTTGTCTGGAGCAAGGATCTGGAAATGATCACGCACTGGCCTCCCATGCCTTCCCGCATCGGCACGCGGCTCGAAACGCTACAGGACGATGGTTCCGTGGATCCCCATTTGCCTTACGAATTACTGGCCGGGAACGCGCTGACAGGCACTTTCATCCGGAAATCCCACATCGGCGGCATCGAGCGCTTTTTCCATTTCCGTAATCTGCGCGACGCGAATCTGCCATTCGTGCTCGTCCTCGGACAAAGCAAGGCCGCCGTACTGGAAGCCTGGTCGCAACGCGCCGCCATTTATGCGGTGCTGTGTTCGCTGATCACCATCATTTCGTGCTTCATGCTGAAAGAATGGAGAGCGCGTTACCGCTACATGGAAAGACTGACCGAACGCCTGACCCGGGAAATGGACGAAAAAAACCGCGAAAGCCGGACATTGCTGGACTCCATCCCCGACCCGGCCTGGATGGTCGACGCGGACGGCCATTTCATGGCGATCAACAAGACCTTCCAGAAATTCAAGGACATGGGAGAAGCGCAAATGCTCCGGCTTTCGGTGGCCGATGTCTATTCCCCCGAAGAAGCGCACATCTTCGAGCAGGGGCGGCAAGCCGTTCTCGAACAGGGCGCTCCGCTGCAACAAATGGTCTGGGTCAACGTACAGGACAAGACATGCCCCTATGAAATCTCGCGCGTCCCCGTATTCGACGAAACCGGCAATATCTACCGCATCGTCGGCATCGCGCGGGATCTGACCCAACATTACGAAGCGGAATCCCGCCAGCAATTGATTTCCCAGCTTTTCGATCATGCCCGCGAAAACCTGATCATCCTTGGCCAGGATCTGCGCATCATGCTCGTCAACCAGACCTTTACCAATTTCATCGGCTACAGCCAGGAAGAATTGCTGGGACGCTACCCGGAAGAATTCCTCACGGACGAATTCGACCAGCCATTCATCCAGGCAATCATCTACCAATTGAGAAACACCGGCTTCTGGAACGGCGAATTCCGCATGCGCAGCAAAAGCGGCAAGGAAAAGCCGCTGGCCTGCCGCATCGTTTCCCTGGATAACCAGAGCCGCCGCACAAAAAACTGGATCGTCTTCATGAACGATCTGTCCGAGCGCAAGGAAACAGAAAAGCGCATCAAACACCTGACCAGCGTCGACGCGCCCACCGGACTCCCGAATCGCGCCACATTCCTGAGCAGGCTGGATGAACGCCTGCAAGCCGGCGACCTGAGCGCCCTGCTGGTGCTGCACCTGAACCGCCTGAACCACATCAACGACGTTTATGGCCACAACGTGGGCAATTTCCTGCTGTACCGCATCAGCCGGCGCATACGGCGCCTGCTGCGCGACAGCGACGCCGTGGGCCGCCTGAGCGACGACAACTTCGGCATCCTCCTGGGCAACACCGATCCGTATGGCATCGAAACCATCCTCAGGAAAATCGTGGCCGCGACAAGCAGGCCGGTCATCATCGAAGGAAAATCCATCGCCAGCGCCGTCAGCCTCGGCGCCTGCCTCGTCCCCGACGACGGCCAGCAAACAGGAGAACTGCTGCGCAACGCGAACGCCGCCATGCACTACGCCCTCGGCGCCGGCGTCAACACCTACCGTTTCTTCGCGCCGGACATGAGCGAGAGCCTGATCCTGCGCCTGCGCCGCGAAAACGACTTGCGCAAGGCGATGGAGCGCCATGAACTGCAACTGTATTACCAACCCCAGGCAGACATCGTCGACGGGCACATCGTCGGCTGCGAAGCCCTGCTGCGCTGGATGCACCCCACGCAGGGCGTCCTGTCGCCGCTGGAATTCATCCCGCTCGCCGAAGAAACCGGCCTCATCCTGCCCATCGGCAAATGGGTGCTGGAAGAAGCCTGCCGCCAGAACAAGGCATGGCAGGACCAGGGCCTGCCGCCCATCGTCATGGCGGTCAACATCTCTGTCGTGCAACTGATGCACAAACAACTCATCGGCGACATCACCGCCGCCCTGCGCGATTCGGGGCTGGAGCCGCGCTGGCTGGAACTGGAAATCACCGAAAGCATCCTGATGGAAGAACAGATGACCGACATGCTGCAAAGCCTGAAAGCGCTGGGAATCCAGCTCTCCATCGACGACTTCGGCACCGGCTATTCCAGCCTCGCCTACCTGCGCCACTACCCGTTCAACAAACTCAAGATCGACCAATCCTTCATCCGCGACCTGTGCTCGGACAACGACGCCACCGCCATCGTGCGCATGGTGCTGGGCATGGCCCGCGAACTGCGCCTCCAGACCATCGCCGAAGGCGTGGAAAACCAGGAACAACTGGGCTTCCTCGCCGCCTGCCAATGCAAGGAATACCAAGGCTTCCTGTGCAGCCAACCCATATCGGCCCCGGCATTCGGGCAGCTTCTGCAAGAGCGCCGCGCGCAAAAGGATCAAGGCGCGGCGCACCCCGGGGACCATCCCGGTTGAACCAACCCGGAGCCTTCTCCCCGCCGCAAAGCCATCGGCGTCGCCGCGCTCCGTATGGTACGAACTGGATTGTCACGTCGCTGCGCGCCTCGCAATGACGAGGCGGGGAGGCTTTCGCAATGACGAGGCGGGAGGAGCCGCCGCGACGCGGCGATCCATGCGACGGTTCAAGGCGGGCCTATTGGGATGGATTCTTATTGGATCGGCGGATTGATCGTCGGCCTGCTCGGCATCTTTGCCATCATCCGCATGAAACCGCTGGGGATGACCGGCACGCTTGGCGCGGCCGCGCGCGCTCTGGCCGAAAAAGCGGCCTGGATTCCGGAAAAGCTGCATGGACTGGATGCGTCGGCGCCTTGCTGTCCGGCATCCATGCGGGCGCGCTCTCCGGCTGGGTCTTCGGCGCGGCGATGCTGGCGGCGATCCGGGGCGGGCTGAGGCTCAAACGCCGCCTGGCGCCGTTCATGAGTTCGTCATCCCGGGCGCGGCGCAAGCTCCCGGACGCGCTCCGGACTGGAGACATGCACGAGTAGATCCACGGCGGGCGTCCGGCCCGCGGATTCTCGCATGGCATGCGCCATTACACTGTTCAGGATATTCGCCCGACTGTGTAGACAGGCGCGGGATGCCGTGAAAATGCATTCGTGCCACGGGGAAAATGCACTATATTGAGGCGATTGTGCGCAGGATTCGCGCTACTGGATGGACAGGCAGGCCGGGCGGCGCGCATGATTCCCGCCGCTCATACCTATACGGGATGCTTTCCCGGTAAAAACATTCTTCAGACCCACCGAGATTCAGACCCACCGAGATGTTCAACCCGACCCGCGAACAAGTACGCGATTTTTTCATCACCACCTGGCAGAAGCACCGCGATCAGGAGGTGCTTACCGCACTCGAAACGGTCGTGGCGGGCATCGTCCTGGAGCATCCCGAGTATTACGCCCTGCTTGTCGATCCGAACGCGATGGTGCGCGAATTTCCGCCGGTGGATGGACAGACCAACCCTTTCCTGCATCTGGCGCTGCATCTGGCGGTCGAGGAACAGCTTTCCATCGACCAGCCCCCCGGCATCCGCGCCGCGTTCGAGACGCTGTGCCAACGGCGGGGCGAGCGCCATCGCGCCATGCACGATGTCCTCGATTGTCTTGGCGAGACCATGTTCAAGGCATTGCGCGACAGGTCGCCCCCCGATGGACGCTCCTACCTCGATGCCATCCGCCGCCGCGCGGGCATGCCGCCCGTGGAAGACTGATCAAAAATATAACCACGCGCCGGTCATCCGCGCTCATTTCCATGCTGAACAGGCTGTTTCACTGGCTGTGCCGCCGCTCCCCGTCCCCGGCAAAGGATGCCCGCGCCAACACGGCGCCCCCGCCCGTCGACGCGCTCAACCAGCAAGCGCCCTTGCGGCAACCGTCATCGCAAGAACACGCCCGCGCCGCCGGCGAAATCGACACAACCATCATTTGCCGGGAAGCTGTCCTTGATCGCCAGCAAAAAATCATCGGCTACCAGTTCATGCTTCAGGACGCGGCCCACGACCATATTCGCTCCCGGACGCAGCGGATTTTCCATCTCTATGCCGAAGTACTGGTGGAAAATCTCGTGCGCGCCAACATCGGGCCGCTGCTCGGCCGCCGCCTGGCCTTCGTTGAAGTTCCGGATTCCTTTCTCCTCCAGCCCGCGCTGACCCGGCTTTCCCCCGATAACACCTACATCATTCTCCAGCCCATGGAAAGTCCGGGCGCGCCCGCGCCGGAAGAACTGCGCGCGCGGATACAGGACCTGCGCGCTTCCGGCTACCGTATCGGCATCCCCAGCCCGATAACGGTTCCGGCTTATTCCAGCCTGTTGCCGGAAGTCGATCTCGTCTGCGTCCAGGCGCCCCGCGTCGACGTCGGGGAAGGCGTGGCGCTCGTCCGGCGCATTCTCAGACAAGCGCCGAATGTGGCGCTGCTGGCGCGCGATCTGCCCGGAATGGAAGATTTCGACTTCTGTTTCAAAATCGGCGCCACTTTGTTCCAGGGGGCGTTCATCACCAGCCGCGAACAATGGGAAGAGCGCAATCTCGGCCCCAGGTTCGCCCACCTGTCCATGCTGTTGAGCAAACTGCGCCGGGAAGATGCCGACACGCGCGAACTCGCCGCCTTGTTCAAGCAGGACGCGGCCTTGGCCTTGCGCCTGCTGCGTTATGTCAATTCGGCGGCCAACGGCTTGCAGGAGCACGTCTCCTCGATCGGGCGCGCCATCGCCATTCTTGGCCGCGCGCCACTGCGGCGCTGGCTCACACTGCTCCTGTGCACCATCGACGTTCATCAGGCGCGCAGCGCCGCCGTGCTCGAAATGGCGCTGACGCGCGCCCGCACCATGGAACTGATCGCCTCTTCCCGCCCCGCGGTCGAGCGCGAAGCGATGTTTCTCACCGGGCTGCTATCGCTGATCGACGTCGTCCTGCGACAGCCGATGGAACGCGCGCTGGCGACGCTGTCCATCGACAGCGAAATCCGGGACGCCATTCTCCGCGAACAGGGTCCCTATGCCGCCACCCTGGCGCTGGCGAAAGCCTGCGAGAGCGTAAACGCGAAACACATCGTCCTCGCCGCCGCCGCCTGCGGGGCCGATCCCGGACAGGCGTCGCGCTGGTACATGGATGCGCTGGCCTGGACGCTGGCGCAGAACGAAGACGCCTGAAACGGAAATACGAACCTCACACCAGTACTTCCACCACCGGCGGATGCCCCAGGAACGCCTGTGGACTGGCGGTGGCGCCGTAAGCGCCCGATTGGAAGATCACCACGAGGTCGCCCGGTTCGCCGCGCGCCATCACCATGCGTTCGGCGAGGACATCGAGCGGGGTGCAGAGCGGGCCGACGATGGTGACGGCCTCGGCCTTGAGGGCGTGCATGCGGTTGCCGATGGCCGCGGGAAAGTTCTTGCGCAGTACCTGGCCGAAATTGCCCGAGGCGGCCAGGTGCTGGTGCAGGCCGCCGTCGATGACCAGGAAGACTTCGCCGTTCGAGACTTTGCGATCGACGATGCGGCTCACGTAGAGACCGGCTTCGCCCACCAGGTAGCGGCCAAGCTCGATGACGATTTCGGCCTGCGGGAATGCTTTCGCGGCTTCTTCTACGATGGAGGTGAGCGCGGTGCCGAGCGGGGTGAGATCGAGGCTTTGCTCGCCCGGAAAATAGGGGATGCCAAAGCCGCCGCCAAGATTGATGACCTTGAGCGGCACGGGAGCATCGGCGGCCAGTTCGGTGATGAGCGTGAAGCTTTTGCGCAGGGCCTCGGCGATGGCACCGGCCCTGAGATTTTGCGAGCCGCTGAAAAGATGGAAGCCTTCAAAGGCGAGTCCCGCTTCGGCGATGGCTCGCAGCAGTTCGGGAATCTTCGCGGCGTCGACGCCGAAAGGCTTGGGGCCGCCGCCCATTTTCATCCCCGCGGACTTGAGTTCGAAATCGGGGTTGACGCGCACCGCCACCCGCGCGGGCACGCCCAGTTCCTTCGCGGAGGCCGCGAGCGGCGGAATTTCACGGAAGGATTCGATATTGACCAGGATGCCGGCGGCGACGGCCTGGCGCAGCTCGTTATCGCTCTTGCCGGGGCCGGCAAAGCTGATGTCGCGCGGCGCGACGCCGGCATCGAGCGCTATTTTCAGTTCGCCGGCCGATGCCACGTCGACGCCATCGATCAGCGCCGCCATGTGCGCGACCAGGGCCGGCATCGGGTTGGCCTTGATCGCGTAATGCAATTTGAGGCGGGTGGGAAGCGCGCTTCGCAGCTCCTCGACGCGGCGGGAGACCAGGGCGCGGTCGTAGGCGTAGAACGGAGTGCGGCCAACTCGCGCGGCCAGTTGTCTCAGCGGTATGCCGCCGACGAACAGTTCTCCGTTGCTGACCGGGAACTGCTTCATGGGGGTGTGCAGGGGGGCAATGGAATTCATGGTCGCGTGGTACCTGAAGGGACTATTCTCGTAGCGACTGTACGCGAATGGCGAGACCGTGTCAGGTCTTTTCGCACAGATCGCTTGCCAGTGTCTTGCGGTCGATCTTGCCGTTGAGGTTGCGCGGCAACGGCCCCTCGTGGATATCGATCCGGGAAGGAACCATGTATGCCGGCATACGGAGACGACATTCTGCAACAAGCATCTGTGCAAGTGTAGTGCGATCGAGCGTATTGCCGGGAGCCGGTGTGACAATTGCAACAATACTCTGTCCCAACGCGGCGTGAGGCAGGCCAAAGGCGGCGCATTCGCCGACCAGCCGCGTAGCATGAAGGATTTCTTCGACCTCGGCGGGACTGACGCGGTATCCCGATGTTTTTATCATTTCGTCGCGGCGGCCGATGAAATACAGGAAGCCCTCTTCGTCGAGCCGCACGGTGTCGCCGGAAAAAACCGCGATTTCCGGGATCATGAGTTCAGGTCCGCGCCCGCCGACGCCCGCGGGCAGCGGCTTGTAACGTTCGGCGGTTTTTTCGGGGTCGTTCCAGTAGCCGAGGCCGACGAGCGCGCCGCGCTGCACCAGTTCGCCCGCTTCGCCGGGCGCGCATTCGCCGCCATCCTCGCGCAGCACGAGCACTTCGGCGCCGGGAATAGCCTTGCCGATCGAGCCGGGGCGGCGGTCGACTTCCGCCGGGGGCAGGTAGGTGGCGCGGAAGGCTTCGGTGAGGCCATACATCAGGTATGGCCGCGCCGCGGGCAAGAGCGCGCGCAGGCGCTCCAGCGTGGCGCGCGGCATGTGGCCGCCGGTATTGGCGAAATAGCGCAGATGGCCGCCGATGCCCTCCGGCCATTGGAGTTGCGCGAGCTGGAACCACAGCGGCGGCACGGCCGTAAGCCCGGTGACTTTTTCGCGCTCCATGGCTTTCAGCACATCGCGCGGCAACAGGTAATTGAGCAAAACCACGCGCGCTCCGGCGACGAAGGCGGTGGTGAGTTGCGAAAAACCGGCGTCGAACGACAGCGGCAGGGCCGCGAGCAACACATCATCGGCGCGATTCTCCAGATAACCGGCGACGCTTTGCGCGCCCGCCACCATGTTGCGATGGGACAACACCACGCCCTTGGGGCGGCCAGTGCTGCCCGAGGTGTACAAGATCGCGCACATGTCGGCGTCGATGACGCGATGCCCCCCCGCGCCCGCCGCCAATGACAATATTTCATCCCATGCGTGCGTCGAGGGCGGGCCGCCGGCCAGCGCTTCTTTTTGCCCGGCGCCGGAACCGGCGAGGACGACATGGCGCAGATCGGGGCAGGCGGCCAACGTTTCCCCGAGGCTGGCGAAACGCTCGCGGCAGGTCACCAGCGCGTACGCGCCGCTGTCGCGCAGGATGTGACCGACCTGGGCGGGCTTGAGCACGGGATTGACCGGCACGAAAGCTCCGCCGGCCGCCGCCGCGCCAAAGCAGGCGATGACGGTCTCGAAGCGTTTGTCGAGCCAGACCGCAACCCGCCCGCCGCGCGCCAGCCCAAGACGGATGAGTCCGCCGGCAAAGGCATCGACGGCGGCGGCCAGATGCCGGTAATCCAGCGTGGCCTCCCCGGCGCGCAAGGCGGCGGCCTCCGGCGCGCGCCCGGCGGCGGTGGAAATCAGATGGTGCAGGAGCGTCGAGGGCATCGAAAAAACTCTGTTTATTGGGTTTCCCGTCCGATTCTATCCCGGTCCGTAGCGGGCCTTTATTCCGTGCAGAAATTATTCCACGGTCAGTGATCGAATCGCATCGACCTCGGGAGTAGCCATGAGTCACCCCCTTCGCAACCTGGCGCGAACGGCTATTGGAACAGCCCGCCCGCGCGGAACACTGGCGCGAAAAGCATCCTGTCCGGCGACGGTTCGCGGGGCGGCGGCATGATCGACAGCAAGAACATCCTGTCGTACCACCACAGGCGGTGGCAACCGTCCCCCGGTTTTCTCCTGGATGCCGTGGAATCGAAAAAGGGGCGCGCGAACTCCCCGGAGAATGGAATGCGGCGGCATTGAAAGAGAATCCCTTCTTCCCTTTTTTAATCAGCGGCGCTGCGCGCCGGGTGGATGGAACTGGATTGCCACGTCGATGCGCTCCTCGCAATGACGAGGGGGGAGGCTTTCGCAATGGCGAGGGGGAAGGCTTTCGCAATGACGAGGGGGGCGAGTTCTTGCGATGGACCTTCCCTCCCCCGCTTGCGGGGGAGGGTGGCCGCAGGCCGGGAGAGGGCTTCCATCCATGCGGAGCGTAGCGACGCTGATTTCTTTACGGTGGGGCACGGATAAACGTCCCGTTCCTTCCACTTCCCCTTTTTTAATCAGCGGCGCTGCGCGCCGGATGGTTGGAAACCCTCTCCCGGCCCTGACGGGCCACCCTCTCGCCCGCCAAGCGGGGGAGGGAAGGAATCCATCGGACGGGGGGGCATCGGAAGAACTCGTCATTGCGAGGAGCGCAGCGACGCGGCAATCCAGTTCGTTCCTTGCGGAGAGTATCGACGCTGTTTTCTTTGTGGTGGGGTACGGACAGGCGTCCCGTTCCTTCACCCCTCTTTTTATCCAGCGGCGCTGCGCGCCGGGTGGAACGCGCTGGATTGCCACGTCGATGCGCGTCTCGCAATGACGAAGTGGAAAGCTTTCTCGGCGGCGGGATTCCTGATCTCCGTCGTGTGCGTTTTTGTATGTATGTCGTAAGTTTTTGTAAGCAAGTGTGATTTCTTCATGTAAAGAAAGCCGGGGCATCGTCGTTACAGCAGGCAAGTCAGGCAGACGACGAAGGTTCGGACGGCCACGCGGGCTGCCTTGCTTGATTGAACGAAGTCCTTTTTTTGAAGAGAGAACCAAGATGGCACAAATCATCAACACCAATATCCCGTCACTCAACGCGCAACGGAATCTGAACACTTCGCAAGGTTCGCTGAATACCGCGCTGCAACGGCTGTCTTCCGGGCTGCGGATCAACAGTTCCAAGGACGACGCCGCCGGTCTGGCGGTGGCGGAGAAGATGAATTCGCAGGCGCGCGGCATGACGGTGGCGATACGCAACGCCAATGACGGCCTGTC
>JAIRLA010000090.1 GCA_031259795.1 Azoarcus sp. | reverse complement strand
CTCCCCGCCTGTACAGTCATTGCGCCCCCCCTACTTCGTCATTGCGAGGCGCGCAGCGCCGCTGCGCGCCGAACGGTTGGAAGCCCTTTCCCGGCCTTCGGCCACCCTCTCGCCCGCCGAGCGGAGGAGGGGCGTCCAGGAAGAACTCGTCATTGCGAGGGCCGCAGGCCCGCGGCAATCCAGACAGCCTCGCAAGTTGCCGGAGCGCTTCGGAAAGTGGAACCGCCGCATGGATTGCCACGGCGCTGCGCTCCTCGCAATGACGAGGGTGGAGGCTTTCGCAATGACGGGGCGGGGGGAGGAGCGCAGCGATGCGGCAATCCATGCGGCAGGCAGTTCAGGGCGGGCCTATTGGAATAGGCTCCAAAGACCGCCGCCCCGCTCCACGAGGAAGCGGGGCGCGCCATGCCGCTTTCTCAGGCGCGATCGGCCACGCCGTCGTCTTCCATTTGCTCGTAGCCTTCTTCTTCCGAATTCAGGCGCACGCTCTTGGCGACGATGCCCTTTTCACCGCGCGAGGTCACGAACGTCACCTTGTCGTCGTAGCGCAGGTCGTCGATATTGATGTCGACCAGGTCGCTCGCATGGAAAAAGTAATTGTCGCTGCCCGTCATCGGCTTGATGAAACCGTAGCCCTTGCTGAAAATGAGATTGACGATGGTGCCCTCGCATTCGACGCCCTCGACGAAATCCGCCGGCAGGGAGCGGATGTTGGTGTCGCGGTGCGAGCGCCAGTCCCATTCGCCCGAGTTGCTCTGCGCCAGGAAGAGGTTGTCGACCAGGGGATCGTGGCGGCGGGCGCGATCGTCGATCAGGGGCTTCATCAATACCGGATAGTTGACGCGGTCGATCAGGCCGGTCGATACTTGGGTGCGCATGGTGCGTCCGTCCTCGCGCTCGTATTCGAACTCCCATCCCAGAAGCATCACCCTGGCGCCCAGCGTGTTGAGCTTGCGCACCAGGGGCACGAAATCGCCGTCGCCGGTGATGAGCACGCAAACATCGTAATTCTTGAGACTGGTCATCTCATAGGCTTCGAGCGCCAGCCAGACGTCGATGCGCTTTTCCTCGAACGAACCATCGGGACGCAAGGCCAGGTGCTGCTGGAAAAGCGCGATGTCGGCGCGCGTCAGCGCATCCTCGAATACCCGGTCCGAGAACAGCCGGTCCTGTTCCGCCGCCTGTTGCGCGGTCAGGCGGCCCTGGAAGTACGCCGCATCCACGATCTGGCAGCGGCTTTGCGCAATACCTTCGCGCTGGGCGACTTCTGCGATGATGAAATCATGCACCCCCCGGAACGACAACCGCGCCCGCCGCTCATGTTGATAAAGATAATAGCTGCTGACCTTGAAAAAGTAAGCGCCATCATAGAACACCGCGATACGGCAAATGTCTTTCTCTCTCATAATGTTTTACCTGCCTAAAGTATTAAATGGCCGAATCCGAACCATCACGTTCCCCCCTCGGCCACAACATGCCCTACCTGGGAATACTTGCCCCCAGGCTCGGCCCGACAACACTGTCACCTGTCACTCAATGCCGGGGCGCTCCGGGCGCGCCGCCAGCTCGTTCCCTGCGGACCGTCTTCCAGTTCGATGCCGGCGGATCGCAGCTCCTCGCGCAATCTGTCCGCCTCGGCGAAATCGCGCGCTTTCCTGGCCGCCAGACGGGCGGCGATGCGCGCTTCGATCGCAGAGGCTTCCAGCTCTGCGTCCCCGCTTCCGACAACAGCCTGCAAAAAATCATTCGTCTCGCGTCCGAGCAGGCCCAGCGCCCCGGCCAAGGCGCGAACCTGTCCGGCGAGCGCGGCGGAACTGGCGCGGTTGGCTTCGTTGGCCAGATCGAAGAGCGCCGCCAGCGCCTCGACAGTGTTGAAGTCTTCGTCCATCGCCGCGTGAAAACGTTCCCCCCAGGGCGTCGTCCAATCGACCGGCGGCGTTTCGGCGACCGGCACGGTCTTCACGGCGTTGTACAGACGGGCGAGCGCCTGGCGGGCGTCGTCGAGGTGCGCGTCGGAATAATTGAGCGGACTGCGGTAGTGCGCGCGCAGGATGAAGAAGCGCACCACTTCGGCATCGTATCTGGCGAGCACGTCGCGGATCGTCGTGAAATTGCCCAAGGATTTCGCCATCTTTTCGTTGTCGACGCGCACGAAGCCGTTATGCATCCAGTAATTCACGAAGCGGCGGGCGTGCGCCCCTTCGGACTGGGCGATCTCGTTTTCGTGATGTGGAAACTGGAGGTCCTGGCCGCCGCCGTGGATGTCGAAGTGCGCGCCGAGCAGCGCGGAACTCATCGCCGAGCATTCGATGTGCCAGCCCGGCCGCCCGCGCCCCCAGGGAGAATCCCACTTCGCCTCGCCGGGTTCGTCGGCCTTGGCCTGTTTCCAGAGCACGAAATCGAGCGGATCATCCTTGTCGTCGACGACGCCCACCCGCTCGCCGGCCCGCAGTTCGTCTATTGATTTGCCCGACAGCAGGCCATAATCGGGAAAACTCCGCACCGAATAACATACATCGCCGTTGGCGGCGACATAGGCAAGCCCCTTTTCCATGAGTTGCGCAATGAGCGCCTGCATGTGAGCGATATATTCCGTTGCTTTCGGCTCGGAATCCGGGCGCAAGACCCCGAGAGCGTCGGCGTCCTCGTGCATCGCGGCGATGAAACGCTCCGTGAGCGCATGGATCGATTCGCCGTTTTCCCGTGCGCGGCGGATGATCTTGTCGTCGACATCGGTGATATTGCGTACATAACGCACCGTAAAACCACAGGCCCGCAGCCAGCGCGCCACCATGTCGAACACCACCATCACCCGCGCGTGCCCGAGATGGCAATAGTCGTATACGGTCATGCCGCACACGTACATCCTGACGTGGCCGGGTTCGATGGGATGGAAAACTTCCTTGTTGCGGCTCAGGGTGTTATAGATTGTAAGCATGCCGACTGCTAATCTGGTTTTTCTGGTTCATCACGTCCGGCAAAAAACCGGGGGGCACTATTTATTTTGAACGAAATGGACTTGTTGATAGAATTTGCGCGCCAACCGATAGAAAACGGGATTGCTCCGGAAGACTTGGCAGTGTAACACGCGCTTTTGGCCGGTTCCTGCGTATTCTTCCCGGACGCAAAGCGGTTTCCCCGTCCTTTCTGTCATTCTTTTCATCCCATTTCCTGGAGTACGCATGATCCGCCATCTCATTGCTTCCCTGACCTTCGGCCTTTGCGCCCTCGCCGCCCATGCCGCCAATCCGCAAGTGGAAATCAAGACCAATGCGGGCGATATTGTGCTCGAACTCGATGCCGGGCAGGCGCCCAAATCGACCGCCAACTTCATCCAGTACGTAAAGGATGGTCACTACGACAATACGGTCTTTCATCGCGTCATCGACGATTTCATGATCCAGGGCGGTGGTTACGACAAGGCGCTGCAACAAAAAACCACCCGCGCGCCGGTCGAGAACGAAGCCGGGAACGGCCTCAAGAACGTGCGCGGCACAGTGGCAATGGCCCGTACCAACGCGCCGCATTCCGCGACTTCGCAGTTCTTCATCAACCTCAAGGACAACGCCTTTCTCGACTTCCGCGCTCCCGAACCGCAAGGCTGGGGCTATGCCGTGTTCGGCAAGGTCATCAAGGGCATGGACGTAGTCGACAAAATCGCCAAACGCAGGACCCGGCCCGTGGGACCGTTTGGCGATGTGCCCATCGAGGCGGTGGTGATCGAATCCGCCCGGATCATCGACACAGCCCCCGCGGACGCCGCTCCCGCCCCCGCCGCGGCCAAAACCACCAAAGCCAAGTAACCGCGCGCGGAGCAATATATGCCAGTCAAACTGCACACCAGCCTCGGAACCATCACCCTCGAACTCGATGCGGACAAGGCCCCGCTCACGGTCGAGAATTTCCTTGCCTACGTCGCCGCCGGTCATTACGACAACACCGTGTTCCATCGGGTGATCGACAACTTCATGATCCAGGGCGGCGGTTTCGAGCCGGGGATGAAGCAGAAACCCACCCGGGAGCCGATCAAGAACGAAGCCGGCAATGGCCTCCTGAACACGCGCGGCTCCATCGCCATGGCCCGCGCCAACGACCCGCACTCGGCCACCGCGCAGTTTTTCATCAACGTGACCGACAACGCCTTTCTCGACTTTCGCGCTCCCGAACCGCAAGGCTGGGGTTACTGCGTGTTCGGCCACGTCACCGACGGGCTGGAGGTGATCGATAAAATCCGCCGCGTCGACACCGGCAACAAGGGCTTCCACCAGGACGTTCCCAAGGAAGACATCATCATCGAGCGCGCTGAAGTTGTCTGAATTCGTCCCCGCTGGCGGCGCCGCGCCGGCAGTCCTTCCTCCGGAACGGCTGCCGGCGTTGTTCATCTCCGACCTGCACCTGACCGCCGGACGCCCGCGCACCGCCGCAGCCTTTTTCGACTTTCTCTCCGGCCCGGCGCGCCAGGCCGGCAGCCTTTTCATCCTCGGCGACCTGTTCGAATACTGGGCTGGCGACGATGACATCGACACCCCCTTCAACCAGCGCGTCTGCGCGGCCTTGCGGGCCGTCGCCGCCGGAGGGGTTTCCCTTTTCTTCATGACCGGCAACCGCGACCTGCTTGCCGGGGAAGGCTTCGCGCGCGCCGCCGGAGCGCGCCTTCTCCCCGACCCGGCGCCGATCCGCCTTGGCGCATGTGCATTGCTGCTGTCCCACGGCGATGCGCTCTGCATCGACGACCATGCCTACCAGAGCTTTCGCCGCCAAGTGCGCGATCCAGACTGGCAAGCCGAATTCCTCGCCCAACCGCTCGCCGCGCGCCACGACCACATCAAGAATGCGCGCGCCCAAAGCGAAATCGCCAAGAGCGGCAAAGCAGCGGAAATCATGGACGTCAATGCCGACGCGGTCGCCGCCCTGCTGCGCGCCCACGGCTACCCCACGCTCATCCACGGCCACACCCACCGCCCGGCGCGCCACACGCACCACGTCGACGGCCATTGCTGCGAACGCATCGTACTCGCCGACTGGGACGAGCGCCCGCTCTGGCTGGCCTGCGATGGCGTGGAATTCAAAACGGGGGCGGGATGACAGAACCGGAGACAGCCGGAAACGGCGACGCCGGGCAGCACCGCCAGACCACGACGCCACAATTCCAGAAAGGATTCCCATGGCCCGAGCCAGCCTGCTTGCCTTGCCGCCCGTGGCGCGTCTGGCGCGGCGCATATGGCCCGCGCGATAGCCTGACTTGAACCGCCGCATGGATTGCCGCGTCATTGCGAAAGTCCTTCCCCTACCTCGTCATTGCGAAAGTCTCCCCCCCCCCTCGTCAATGCGAGGAGCGAAGCGACGTGGCAATCCAGTTCGTTCCTTGCGGAGCGCAGCGCCGCTGATCCAAATCTGATCCCGGTATCAACCCGCGACCAGTTCCGCGGCGGCGCGGTAATGGCGTTGCGCATCCGCGCCGCGCTCCAGACGGTCGAACAGGCGCGCGAGCGCCAGATGTGTTTCGATGTCCGCGTGCAGCCCGAGCGAAGCTCCAAAGTAGCTTTCGGCTTTGCCCCATAGTTGCGCGGCAAGGCACAGGCGGCCAAGCGCGAACAGCAGTCCGGCGTCGCGCGGATGCCGGGCCAGCCAGCTTTCGCCTTTGGCAAGGGCGCTGTCTCCATCGCTTCCGCCGCAATAACCATAGAGGCGGGCAAGGCCGCTGTCCCATTCGTCGTCGAGCAGGCGTTCGAGAGTGCGCCGCGCGACGTCGCCCTTGCCGGCGCGCGCCAGCAGGGGTACGGCTTCCATCAGCAATTGGGGATCGGCGCGTTCCGCGTTGGGAATGTCGTCCCAGACTTGCAGCAGCGCTTCGCTGTTCCCGGCGCATTCGCGCAGGCATTCGACATGGGCGCGGCGCAGCAGCGGCAGGGCCTGGGCTTCGGTGAGCGCTTTGTGCTTGCGCAGTTGGCGGGTCAGGCGCAATACGTCTTCCCAGCGCCGCAGCGCGGAGGCGACCCGCAGCGATAGACGCAGGGCGGCGATGTGGCGATGACCATCTTCCCGCAGGGTTTCCAGTTTTTCGGCGGCATCTTCGAAGTCGCGCGCGGTAATGGCCAACTCGGCTTCGGTCATCAGCCGCGCGACCTGGACTTTTTCTCCGTCTTCATTCTTGAGATGCTCGATCCAGTTCCGGTAGCGGGTTTCGTCGCGCAGGGCGTGCGCCGCCCGCGCCGCCAGCAGGGCCGCCGCCCCCGGATGATCGCTGGCCGCGAATGCTTTCCCCGCGAATTTCAGCGCTTGCGCGTAACGCCCTTCGTGCAGGGTGAGCACGGCTTCGCGCAGGGCGCGATCCGCCCGTTGCCGCCGCCGGCGCTCGCGCCATTGCCCGACCGTTTCGGGCAGCGCCAGCGTGCGCCGGATCAGGCGTGTCAACAGATAGCCGACGGCGAAGGCAATGACGAGCAGCGCCGCGAACAGATTGAGCGGCATTTGCACGCGATACCGTTCCGGAAGCATGAATTGCACATAGCCCCAGTCGTGGCCGAACAGCATGACCAGCCCCACGGCGAGACCAAAGATGGCGATGAACCAGATCAGGACGCGCATTGCTTCAGACCTCAGGGTTGCGCCGCGCCGTTGCCGGGCTGCTGGACGACCGTGCCGTTGCTGTCATCGCCGCCGCCGCCGTCGCGCCGTTTTTCGTAACGCGGCGGGAGGAGGACGCCGTTCGCGCCGCCGTTGCGCGCCTGGGCCTGGAGATGGCGCAGGGCGGCGATGCTGTCGATCAGTTCGTAGCGCTCGATGCCGACCTGCACCGCTTCGAGCGCATGCAGGTCGCTGACCGCCGCCTTGACTTCTTCATCGCGCGCGTCGAAAAAGCGCTCGATCCAGCCCCGCGCCTGGGCGAGATCGGCGGCATAGGTCTGCTTGTCGCGCGCGAGCAGGGCGAGGCGGGCGGTCAGGAGACGAGTCTTCAGGTTTTCGCGCAGGAAGGCGCTTTGTTCCGGCGCGAGCAACACCGGCTCGGCATCCGCGTCGAGGCGTTCGATCCGCACCAGCGAGCGTATGTCGCGCCAGAGTTCGCGCGCCAAGCTCCACAGGAAGCCGGATACGCTGTTTTCTTCCGCCGGGGTCTCGGCGGGCGCTCCGTGCGCGGGCGGCACTTCGCCGGCGAAAGCCAGCGGCATTTTGTCTACGCGCGCGAGCAATTGTCCGAAACGCGCGGCCGTGGCCGGAATGTCGAGCACATCCTGCCGGGAGAGCTTGTCGATATCCGCCGCCAGCGCGCGCCGCAGGACGGCGAATTGCCCGTGATCGGCCTGCTCCAGCCGGGCTTGCGCACTCTTGAGCGCGATCAGCGCCATCTCGATGTTGCCCGTCAATTGCAGTTGCTGGGCGGCGATTGTCATTGCCTGTTCGGCTTCGGCAAGGGCGCGATCTTCCCGCGAACGCGAAAATTCCTGGTAAAGCTCATTCAGCGCCGCGGATCGCCCCTCGGTTTTTTCGATCCTGTCTTCGATTTCGTCGAGTCTGCCGCGCAGGGCGGTGGCGTTTTCTTGTCCCTGGCGCGCGAGCGTGCGCGCTTCGGTGGCCAGGATGTCGCTGTCGTTCAGGCGCTCCGCGATCTCCACGCGCAAGTCCGTTGCGCGCGCGCGCCATTCTCCGGCTTGCCAGAGGGCATAGCCGGAAAAGCCCAGGGCGGCCAGCGCCAGCAACAGCGCCCAGTTGGCGCGCGCGCCGCACGGAGAATCGCCCGGCGCCGACTGCCGGTATGAGGGCGGGGGCGGGGGCGCCGCTCTGGGGGGGCTTGCGGCGGGTGTCGGGCCAACGCCAGCGGGCGTTTCGGCGGTGCTGGCGGGCGCGGCGGGTTCGATCCCGGTTTCGGGGGCGGATTCGGGCGAGGCATTGGCGGAAGGCCCGTCCGCCACCGGCGCGGATTCGCCCTGTACGGTATCGGTCTGTCTGGGATCAGCCTGGCTGGAGGCGGTCCGCGCGGAGCCGGCATGCGCGGGGTCGATGGGCATCGAATCGGTTGGCATGGCGTCGGCTGGTGCTGGCGTATTGGTATTGGCTGGCGTATTCATGTCATGAGTTTACCCAAAGAATGCGATGAGCGCGCGCACTAAAACCTCGTCTCCGCTCTCGATGGCAATGACCCGCGCCAGGCCATATGTGCGGCAGCGGGCGGCGATGCGCGGATGCGGCGCGAAAACAGGCGTCGAGGTGAAACAGACCAGTCCCTTGATCCCGACGAGGCGGGCGAAGTTATCGACGCCTTCACTGCTGGTAAACGACAGGGCGTCGGTCTCGCCCCGCGCAGCCAATGCCAGCAACGGCGCGGTATCGGCCTCGGGACAGCGCCGCTGGTAACAGGACAGGTATTCGACCCGCGCCCCGCGCGCGGCGAGCGTCTCGCCCAGCAGTTCGCGTCCGCCGCCGCCACGCAGGATCAAGATCGCGCGCCCGCGCACGGCTTCGGGGGCGAACGCGGGCAGGGCCAACACCGCTTCGCTGTCGAAACCATTTTCCGGCACGATCATCGCGGTTTCGCCGAAACCGCGCGCCGTGAGCGCCCGGGCGCTCGCGCGTCCCACTGCCGCCACTTTCAGCTTTGCTGGCCATGGCCGCGATCCCGGCGCTCCCCGCAATCCGGCCAGGCCATGCTCGACCGCGTTGGGGCTGACGAAAAAGGCGATGTCGAATTCATCGAGCCGCGCCGCCGCCGCCGCAAAGACGGCGGGATCGGTCACGGGGGCGATTTCCTGCACCGGGAAACGGAAGGCGCGCCCGCCTCGTTCCTCGATGGCGCGGCACAGCGCTCCAGCCTGGGCGACCGGGCGGGTGACAACGATGGTGCGTCCGGCGAGCGCGCCGTTCATGCCAGAGCGGCCAGGATTTCTCCGGCCCCCTGGGCGAGCAGATCGCCGGCCAGCGTCCGCCCGATGTCTTCCGCGCCATCCGGCGCGCCCTCGCGCTCCCCGCGCACGAGGCGGCTGCCATCGGGTCGGGCGACGAAGCCGCGCAGCCACACCTTGCCATTGCGCATTTCGCCGTAAGCGCCGAGCGGCACTTCACAACTTCCCGCCAGCGCGCGGGAAAACGCGCGTTCGGCGGTGATACAGGCTGTCGTGGCGGCATCGGCCAGCGCTTGCAGGCTGGCGGCCAGATCGGCGCGCGCGCTCAGGCATTCGATGCCGAGCGCGCCCTGCCCAGCGGCGGGCAGCGAGATTTCCGCCGGGAGAATGGCGCGGATGCGTTCTTGCAGGCCCAGGCGGCGCAGACCGGCGGCGGCGAGGATGATGGCATCGTACCGGCTTTCATCGAGCTTGCGCAGGCGGGTATCGAGGTTGCCGCGCAGGCTGGCGACGGCGAGAAACGGGTATTGGGCGTGGATTTGCGCTTCGCGCCGCAGCGATGATGTGCCGACGACCGCGCCCGGCGGCATGTCGTCGAGCGTGGCGTAGCGCGCGGAGACGAAAGCGTCGAACGGCGTTTCGCGCGCCGTGACGCAGGCGAGGGTGAATTCGTCGCCCATGAGCATCGGCACGTCTTTCATGGAATGCACGGCGATGTCGGCGCGCCCGTCGAGGAGCGCCGCTTCCAGTTCCTTGACGAACAGCCCCTTGCCGCCCACGCGGGCCAAGGGGCGATCCAGTATCTGGTCGCCGCGCGTGGTCATGCCCAGCAGTTCGACCCGGCAAGCCGGATACAGGGCTTCGAGCCGCGCCTTGATGTGTCCGGCCTGCCACAGCGCCAGCCGGCTCTCGCGGGTGGCGATGGCGATGCGCCCCGGCGCGCGGAAATCCCCGGCGAGAGAGGAAGGAATACTCACGACGAACTCACACAAAAATGCTGCCGCGGAAACGGCGCGGAAATAGTGAAAAACCTGCGAAAGCGTGGGCGATTCTATGGAAAAAACGCTGCTCCGTCATGTCTGGCTCGCTTTTTGGTGCGAAAACGATTACAGTGCGCCCCCGTCCAGCCGGGAAATGTCCGCCGTCGCGATCGTTTCCCGGTCTTCCGCTTCCCGTCATCATGGAAGGGAATACGGATATTATCTTCCTTTCGCCGCGCCGTTTTTGCCGCGCCTCCTTTTTCGTCTCCCGGGATTTCCCGCCCTCTTCCACGTTTCGTCCGGCTATCCTACCCATTCGGCCCGCTTCCCGGCGGCGCGATCATCGTCATTTTGCCATCTGTTTCGTCCCCTCATTTACCTCATCCGCGCCGCGGGAAAAATCGATTCTCGATTTTCGATTGCCGCCGCGGCGCGATCCACCGACGCAAATGCGCGGCGGGCGCACACGCCCATCGCGCAAGACCGCCTTGCAAGTACCGCGTTTCAAACCGGAGTCAGTTTTACAATGAATGACAATTCCCCCGACTTTACCAGCCTCGGACTGGCCGCCCCTCTTCTCGCCGCCATCGCCGAAGCCGGGTACACCCGGCCCACGCCGATCCAGCTCCAGGCCATTCCCGAAGTGCTCGCCGGCGGCGACCTGCTCGCCGCCGCCCAGACCGGCACGGGCAAGACCGCCGCGTTCACCCTGCCCATACTTCATATGCTGGCGGGCAATCCCATCCATCCCCATCCGCCGGGCCGTCCGCGCAGCCTCATCCTCACCCCGACGCGCGAACTGGCCGCGCAGATCGCCGAATCGGTGCGCACTTACGGGCGACATCTGCCGCTTGCCACGATGGTGATGTTTGGCGGCGTCAGCATCAATCCGCAGATCACGGCGCTGAAAAAGCGCGTCGACCTTCTCGTCGCCACGCCGGGAAGACTGCTCGACCATGCCCGGCAAGGTTCCATCGACCTTTCCGGCGTCGAGATCCTCGTGCTCGATGAAGCCGACCGCATGCTCGACATGGGTTTCATCCAGGACATTCGCAAAATACTCGCCCTGCTGCCGAAAAAACGCCAGAACCTGCTGTTTTCGGCGACGTTTTCCGACGAAATCCGCACGCTCGCCAACGGCCTGCTGGTCGATCCGGCCCGTGTCGAAGTCGCGCCGCGCAACACCGCCGCCGAAAAAGTCGAACAATGCGTATACGTGATCGGGCAAAAGCAGAAGCGGGAATTGCTCGCTTGGCTGATTCATGAACGCCAATGGTTCCAGGTGCTCGTTTTCACCCGCACCAAGCATGGCGCGAACAAGCTGGCCGAATATCTCTGCCGTCACGACATCGAGGCCGCCGCCATCCACGGCAACAAAAGCCAGTCGGCGCGCACGCGCGCGCTCGCCTGCTTCAAGGACGGCTCGCTGCCGGTGCTGGTCGCCACCGACATCGCCGCGCGCGGCCTCGACATCGAACAATTGCCGCAAGTCGTCAACTTCGAGCTGCCCAACGTGTCCGAAGACTATGTTCACCGCATCGGGCGCACAGGCCGCGCCGGCGCGGCGGGCCACGCCATCTCGCTGGTTGCCCCGGAAGAACTCAAACTGCTTGCCGCCATCGAGCGCCTGATGCGCCGCAAGATCGCGCGCACCGAAGCCGAAGGCTTCACGCCCAGCGCCAGCGCCGAAACCGCTTACGATAACGACCTGCAACGCGAACCGCCGCCGCGCCGTTCCCGTCCGGCTCGCCAGAGCGCTACGCCGGCCCGGGATGGACATGCTCCCGCCGCCCGGCGCGCGGGCAAGCGCTCCGCCAACCGGCATGACCCCGCGCCCCGCCATGACAATGGCGGCAACATCCATGGCAACGCGCGCGCGAACACGGCGGACGCCAATCCCCGCCGCACCGCGCCGCGCGCGGCCCTGTTCTCCGGCAAGCGCTGAACGCCGCCGCCCTCTCCGCCTCGCTCCCGGCGAAACCGCCGGAGCTGGCGGAAAGCGCGCGACTCCTGACATAGCCCCCCCTGGCGTAGACAGCGCCGCGCGTGATGGGCTACCATCGCCCGCACTTCGAGTCTTGATCCATTCGCTTCGGTTTCTGATCTTCTCCACGGAACGACCGTGACGCACATTGCCGGATTCTCCGCGCTGATCGCCGCTCTCCAGCCTCGCTGGCGGTGGCCTCTGGGCCAGTAAAACCCGCCATTTCGCGTCGCCCCGCGCCTCGCCCAGCCGTCCGAACACCGCTTTCCCGTTTCTTTCCGTGGAGTCTCCCATGCTCGAACAAACGTTCGACGCCCTCGCCGCCGAGGGTTACAACCGCATTCCGGTCACGCTCGAAACCTTCGCCGACCTCGACACCCCCCTGACCATTTACCTGAAACTCGCCGACGAGCCTTACACCTACCTGCTCGAATCCGTACAAGGCGGCGAACGCTTCGGGCGCTATTCCTTCATCGGCCTCGCCTCGCCGACCCGCATCGAAGTCCATGACCGCACCGCCCTGCTGCTGACCGGCAACCGCCTGATCGAACGCCGGGACGACGCCGACCCGCTCGCCTTCATCGCCGAATTCATCGGGCGGATCAAAGTGCCGCCGCGCGCGGGATTGCCGAAATTCGCGGGCGGTCTCGTCGGCTGCTTCGGCTACGACGCCGTACGCTACATCGAGCCGCGCCTGGGCGCGCCGAAAAAACCCGATCCCCTCGGCGCCCCCGACATCCTGCTGCTGCTCTCCGAAGAAATCGCCATCGTCGACAACCTTTCCGGCAAACTCACGCTGGTCGTCCATGCCGATCCCAACGTGCCGGGCGCGTTCCGGCGCGCACGGCGGCGGTTGGCGGAACTCCTCGCCAAACTGCGCGATCCGGTACGAATTCCCTGCGATACGCGCACGGCCAGCGCCCCGGCGGTATCGAGCTTCGGCGAACAAGCGTTCAAGGACGCGGTGCGCCGCGTCAAGCAGTACATCGTCGACGGCGATGTCATGCAGACCGTCCTCTCCCAGCGCATGAGCAAACCCTTTGCCGCGCCGCCGCTCGCGCTCTACCGCGCCATCCGCTCGCTCAATCCCTCGCCCTATCTGTTCAACTTCCATTTCGACGATTTCCACGTCGTCGGCGCTTCACCCGAGATTCTCGTCCAGCTCCAGGACGGCAATATCACCGTGCGTCCCATCGCGGGCACCCGCAAACGCGGCGCGACCGCCGCCGAAGACAAGGCGCTGGAAGCGGAACTCCTCGCCGACGAAAAAGAGCGCGCCGAACACCTGCAACTGCTCGACCTGGGCCGCAACGACGCCGGGCGCGTGGCGGCGACCGGCACGGTGAAAGTCACCGAGCGTTTCATCGTCGAACGCTATTCGCATGTGATGCACCTCGTCTCCAACGTCGAAGGGCGGCTGGCCGCCGGGCTGGACGCCTTCGATGTCCTGCGCGCCGCCTTCCCCGCGGGCACCGTCTCCGGCGCCCCCAAAGTACGGGCGATGGAAATCATCGACGAACTGGAGCCGGTCAAACGCGGCCTCTACGCGGGCGCGGTCGGCTACATCGGCTTTCACGGCGACATGGACCTGGCCATCGCCCTGCGCACCGCCATCCTCAAGGACGGCCAGCTTCATGTCCAGGCGGGCGCCGGTCTCGTCGCCGATTCCGATCCCGATGCCGAATGGGCGGAAACGCAAAACAAGGCCCGCGCCATGCTGCGCGCGGCGGAAATGGCGGAAAACGGCCTCGATACGCGGCTTTGAAGATACAAAGGTACAAAAAGAAAAGACCCGACACGCTTGTGCCGGGTCGGGTTCGGTCGCCGCCCGAAAGCGGCACCTTATTGTAGCAACGGCTCTCACCCCGGAAAGCTACAAGTGCCGCTATTATACGGCATTTGCTGTTTGTGGCAGCCATGGGGGGACGCATGATGTATACGCTTGGTCTGGATATTGGCATCGCTTCGGTGGGCTGGGCGCTGCTGGCGGAAAATCACATCATTGACTTGGGGGTGCGCACTTTCGACAAAGCGGAAACCGCCAGGGAAGGGGAGTCGCTGAACCTCGCCCGGCGTATGGCAAGGCTGATGCGGCGGTGCCTCGATCACCGGAAGTGGCGGCTAAAGAAGCTGGCGCGGGTGTTGAAACGGCATGGTCTGATTGTCGATACCCGCTTCTTTTCGTATGAAAACCCCTATGTAGACAAGGAAAAGAACCTTTGGCAATTGCGTGTCGAAGGCCTGGATCGCCGACTTGCACCGGAAGAATGGGCGCGGGTGATTTACCACATCGCCAAGCATCGCGGTTTTCATTGGATCAGCAAGGCGGAGGAAAAAGCAGCGGAAACCGATAGCAAGAGCGAGGAAGGCAAGGTCAAGCAGGGCCTGGCAGGAACCCGGAAATTGATGGAAAAAAAGAGCTATCGCAGTCCTGCCGAAATGCTGCTCAGGGAAATTGGACAAAATAATCTGACAGCATTTCGCAACAAACGGGGCGAGTACACCAAGGCGCTTTCCCGCGTTTTGTTGGGAGAGGAGTTGAAAGCGCTGTTTGAAGCGCAACGAAAGTATGGCAATCCTCATGCGGATACGACACTGGAGGCGGAGATTCTGGGGAATGGCGACAAGAAG
>JAIRLA010000299.1 GCA_031259795.1 Azoarcus sp. | reverse complement strand
AATTGGCCGATGTCCGGAACCTTGCCGCCGCGGCATAGATATCCACACACTCCGGAATAGCGGCGCTTGGGATTCCCCTCCCCCGCTTGCGGGGGAGGGGAATCCATCGGAAGAATTGGCCATTGCGAAAGCCGCACCCCCTCGTCATTGCGAGGAGCGCAGCGACGTGGCAATCCAGTTCGTTCTATTCGGCGCGCAGCGCCGCTGATTAAAAAAAGGGGGAGGTGGAAGGAAGACGCTTGTTCATTCTCCACCGCAAAGAAAACAGCGTCGCTTCGCTCCGGATGGTACGAACTGGATTGCCACGTCGCTGCGCTCCTCGCAATGACGAGGTGGAGGAGACTTTCACAAGGACGAGGGGGACGGCTTTCGCAATGGTGAGGGTGGGCGGCTTTCGCGATGACGAAAGGGACGGCTTTCGTAATGGTGGGTGGGCGGCTTTCGCAATGACGCATTCTCCCAATGGATTCCCTTCCCCCGCCTATGTCGCCGCAGCCGCGGCGAAGGCGGCATCTCACACGCTGCCGCCGCGCCCGCAAGCTCCGGAATACCGCTACCGTTCCTCCGGCCATTGCAGCACTGTTTCATACGGGAACGCGCGCGCGCTCCAGCCTTCCGGCATGCCTTGCCGCGCGGCGCACAGCAGTCGGATGATGCCCGCATGAGTGATGCAGACGGCGCGACGCACGCGGTCTTGTTCGAGTTCGTGGACGAAGGCGAGGGCGCGCGCGAGCGCGGCGCGGGCGCATTCACCGCCGGGAGGCGTGAAATCCAGCAGCCGGGCGGCCCAGGCGTCGAGCGCGGCGCGGTCGATGCTGTCCCACGCGCGGTTTTCCCAGCCGCCAAAGTCTATTTCTTGCAGGCGCGCATCGACGCGGGGAGCGTGGTGGAGCGCGGCGGCCAGTTCCAGGCAACGTCCGGACGGACTCGTCCACAGCGGCCAGGTCTCGAATTCCGGCGGCAGGCGGGCGCGAATGCGGCGGGCGGCGGCGGGGACGGGTTCGGCCAGCGGCACGTCGAGGCGGCCGTAACAGATGCCGGGGGGAACGCGGGGACGGGGATGGCGCACGAGGTAGAGTTTCATGCGCCTCGGGGCAGATGGGCGAGCACTCCGAGGTAGAACGCGACTTCCGCCGCCTGCTGCGCCGCGCCGAGGCAGTCGCCGGTGTAGCCGCCGAGCCGGCGCCGATAGAGGCGGGCGAGCCAGGAAACCGCGACGGCGGCGAGCAGCAGGGCGCAAAGGAATCTGGCGGGCGGCAGGAAGAAGCCGGGAGCGAGCGCGGTCAATCCGGCGACGCACAGATCCCGCCCGCCGATGCGGGTGGCGACGGGCTTGGCCTTGGCGAGCGCGTCTTCGCGCACATAGTCCATGAAGCGCAACAGCGCCACGGCGAAAAAGCGGGAGACGGCATGTCCGGCGACCAGCGCCGGTGCGACCAGGCTTGCGGGCAGGGAGACAAGCGCGAGGAAGCGCCCGAGCAGCGCGAAGACGAAAGCGATCATGCCGAAAGCGCCGATGCGCGAGTCTTTCATGATTTCGAGAATGCGCGCCTTTTCCAGGCCGCCGCCGAAACCATCGGCCATGTCGGTCAGGCCGTCCTCGTGAAACGCGCCGGTCGTCCAGATGGTGGCGGCGAGCGCGAGCAGCACGGCGACATGATGCGGCCAGAACAGATGCGCGATATACCAGACCAGTGCGCCGATCGCCCCCACGATCAGCCCCACGGCGGGAAAGTAGCGCGAGGCGCGATTGAGTTTGTCCGCGCTGTGCCCGACCCAGGCGGGCGCCGGCAGGCGGGTGAAAAAGCGCAGCGCGCCGAAAAAAAGCTCCGCTTCCGCGCGCAGGAAAGGCGGCATTCAGCTTCCTCCTGCGGATTTCTCCGCGACGCCGGCATCGCTGAAACTTGCCATGTCGTTCAGGAATGCCACGGCGGCGGCGACGAGCGGCCAGGCGAGCGCCGCGCCGGTACCTTCGCCCAGGCGCAAACCGAGATCGAGCAGGGGAACGGCGTCCATGGCCGCCAGTACCGCGCCGTGGCCGGGTTCGGCAGAACGGTGGCAAAAGACGCAATAAGCGCTGAGAGGTGGATACAGCCGCGCCGCGACGAGCGCGGCGGCGCTCACGATGAAGCCGTCGATCAGCAACAGCATGCCCGCCTCGGCGCCGGCGAGCATCGCGCCGGTCATCATGGCGATTTCAAAACCGCCGAATTCGGCGAGCGCATCGAGCGGATCGGCCTGTCCGGCGGCCAGCCCGGCGCGTGCCGCGGCGCGCGCGAGCAGGGCGCGTTTCCTGTCCAGCCCGGCATCGTCCAGCCCGGCGCCGCGCCCGGTGCAATCGGCGAGCGCGGCGCCGGTGAGCGCATGGGCGATGAGCGAGGCCGAAGCGGTGTTGCCGATGCCCATTTCGCCGAAGCCCAGCACATTGCAGGCTTCCGCCGCCAGCCGCCGCGCCAGTTCCGCGCCGCGCGCGATCGCCAGTTCCATTTCGTCCCGCCGCATCGCAGGCTGTTCGAGATAATTGGCCGTCCCCGGCGCGACCTTGGCGGCAATGAAATCAGGGTGCGCGTCGACGTCGGAAAAATCGTGCGCGACCCCGGCGTCGACCACCGACAGCGCCAATCCCGCCGTCTTGCAGAACGCATTGATCGCCGCGCCGCCGGCAAGAAAGTTGCGCACCATCTGCCAAGTGACTTCCTGCGGATAGGCGGAGACGCCCGCTTGCGCCGCGCCGTGGTCGCCGGCGAACACCAACATCCGCGGACGCGCGAGCTTCGGCGTCAGGCTCCGCTGCGCCATCCCGGCCTGGAAAGCCAGATCTTCCAGGCGGCCAAGAGAATGCAGGGGCTTGGTCTTGCTGTCGATCTTTCGCCGCAAGGCGGGAGCGAGGGCGGGATCGGGCGGGGAGATGTGGAATGTGGGAAGCATGGCCGCGAGGGAAAGGAAAAAGCGGGTGAAAAGTGTAACGGAAGAAACAACAAACGCGCGCCTCCCGGCCTCCCCGCTTGGCGGCGCAGACGGTGTGTACAGAAGGAGGGGGGAATTCGTCGGACGTGGCGCGGCCATCGGCGATGCAAGCTGCTTCGCAATGACGAGGTCTTGCGATGGACTTCCCTCCCCCGCAAGCGGGGGAGGGAAGTGTCCATCGGAAGAATGCGCCATTGCAAAGGCCGCCCCCCTCGTCATCGCGAAAGCCTCCCCCACCTCGTCATTGCGAGGGCCGCAGGCCCGTGGCAATCCAGTGCGTTCTATCCGGCGCACAGCGCCGCTGGATAAAAAGGGAGAAGAAGGAACGAAACGCCTGCCCACTCTTCGCCGCAAAGAAAACAGCGTCGCTGCGCTCCAGTTGGAACGAACTGGATTGCCACGTCGCTGCGCTCCTCGCAATGACGGGATGGGAGGGCTGTCGTGGCGACGAGCGCCTTGCGCGGGGCGGGGGATTGCCGCGTCGCTGCGCTTCTCGCAATGACGAGGCGGGACGGGTTTCGTAATTATTCCGTCCAGATCTTTCCATCCCGTACCGATGCCAAGGTAGGCGGCGGCAGTGTCTTTTCGCCGTCCATTCGAGCGGCGTGTCAGGGATTCCGGGAAATAACGCGAGATTGGGAATGATTGGGATAGGTCGGCCAGGTGGGCGAGTATGCCTCGGCTTGATTTCCCCACGTCGTCCAGCCTTCGCGCGC
>JAIRLA010000071.1 GCA_031259795.1 Azoarcus sp. | reverse complement strand
CGTCATTGCGAGGCGCGCATCGACGCGGCAATCCATGCGGCGGTTCGAGGCGGGCCTCTTGGAATGGATTCTTGGGATTCCCCTCCCCTCTTCCGGCCCTCGGCCACTCTCTCCCCCTGCGGGCGATCTGGACAAATCATGCGCGGGATCACATCGTGAGGACGCGCCAACGCCGTATCATTACGCGCTTTCCATCCAGGCATCTCGCCTCCTGCAAAACACTTCGATGAAAAGCGCGCCCCCCCCTGTTTTCATCTTCGTCGGCCATTCAAACGCCGGTAAAACCACCCTCGTCGAACAGCTCATCCCGGAGTTCATCCGGCGCGGCCGCCGGGTTGCGACCATCAAGCACGCGCATCACGCCGTGCAACTCGACACCGAAGGCAAGGACAGTTGGCGCTACAAGCAGGCGGGCGCGGCGCTCAGCATGCTGGTGACGGCGGACGCCTTGCAACTGGTGGCGGACACTGGCGGCAAGCGCGAACCGGCGCGATTGGCCGAACGCTTTCTGGGCGAAGCCGATCTTGTGTTGGCCGAGGGCTTTTCGCACGCCGCCGGCCCCAAGATCGAAGTCCTGCGGCGCGAAACCGGCAAGCCGCCGCGCTGCGGCATCGAAGACGGCCTGATCGCCATCGTCACCGATTGCGCCGGACTGTACCCGGCGCTGCCGCACTTCGCGCTCGACGACATCGGGGCGTTGGCCGATTTTCTCTTGCGTTGGCATGATTGACGATTGCACGGCGCTGATCCTCGCGGGCGGCGTCTCCCGCCGGATGGGGCGCGACAAAGCCGTTCTGCAACTCGGCGGGCAGAGCCTGCTGCAACGCGCGACCGGGCTGATGCGCACGCTTTTCCCCGCGATCCTGCTCAGCGTCCAGCAGCCTCGCGGCGACATCGACCCCGCCATCCCGCAGGTTTTCGACGACATCGCGGCGGCGGGGCCGCTTGCCGGCCTTTGCGCCGGGTTGCGCCGCGCCTCGACGCCATGGGTTTTCGCCATGGCGGTGGACATGCCCTACCTGCGGCCTGAAATCATCCAGCGGCTGGCGGCGCTGCGCGCCAATCATCAAGCCGTCGTTCCCGTCGCCGCAGGGCATCTCCAATGCCTGGCGGCGTTTTATGCCGCGACGGCCCTGCCGGCCCTCCAGAGCGTCCTCGAAAGCGCGGGGGCGCACAGTATGCGAACAGCGCTCACCGTGCTCGATGTCCGCCGCGTTGACGAATACAGCCTGTATGCTGCCGACGCGCATCCACAGAGTTTTGCCGATCTCGACACGCCGGAAGACTTTGCCAGGGCGCGGCGATATTTCGGAACGCTCTCCCAGTAAAGGCGGCAGACCCATGCACGAAAAAGCAGCGGTTCTTTCATCTCCCGGCGAATTTTCCGTCCGGAAGGCACAAGCCTGCATCCTCGCCAGGACTTCCCCCCTCGGCGTGGAAAATATCGCGCTCGAACGCGCGCTTGGCCGGGTGCTGGCCGTGGACGTCCGCGCCAACCGCGACTTGCCGCCCCGCGATATTTCCGCGATGGACGGTTACGCCGCGCGCGCCGCCGACATCGCCGATGCTCCGTCGACGTTGGAAATCGTCGACGACATCAAGGCGGGAGACCTTCCCCGCGCCGTCCTCCAGTCCGGCCAGTGCGCCCGGATCATGACCGGCGCGCCGTTGCCCGCCGGCGCGGATACCGTCGTCCGCGTGGAAGACACCCGCCCCGCTCCGGATGGCGCGGTCGAAGTCCTCGTCCCCGTCCAGACGGCGACCGACATTCGCCGCCGCGCCGAAAACATGCGCCAAGGCGAGGTCGTACTGGCGGCCGGCGCCGAAATCACTCCCGGCGCGCTTGGCGTGCTGGCGACGGTCAAACAGGCCGCGGTAACGGTCTACCAGCCGCCGCGCGTCGCCATTCTCTCCAGCGGCAATGAGCTGGAAGCCCTGCGCGCACCGTTCGATCCCGACAAGATTCCGGACAGCAATACCTATGCACTGATGGCGCAAGTACAAGCCCAGGGCGTGGAACCTTGTCTCCTCGGCATTGCCCGCGACGACCCCGCCGAACTGGCGGGTTTTCTCGAACGGGGGCTTGGTTACGACGTGCTGCTCGTCTCGGGCGGCGCTTCGATCGGCGTGCATGATTACGTGCGCCCCACGCTCGCGGCGCTGGGCGTCACCCTGCACTTCTGGCGCGTCGAAATGCGTCCGGGCCATCCAGTGGCCTTTGGCGTTTCGGATCGCGGTCTCGTTTTCTGCCTGCCCGGCAATCCCGTCTCCAGCATGGTGTGTTTCGAGCAATTCGTCCTGCCGGCCCTGCGCGCCCTGGGCGGCCATCGGCGTCTGTTCCGGCGCACGCTGCCCGCCCGCCTGATCCATGCCATCAAATCCAGGCCGGGCCGTGTCGAGTTCGTGCGGGTGACACTTGCCCGCGACGCCTCCGGCCTGTACGAAGCCAGTTCCGCCGGTTCGCAAAGCAGCGGCGATATCCTGACCATGGCGCGCGCCGACGGACTGCTCATCGTGCCGGGCGCCAGCAAGGGACTCGCGGCGGGCGACATCGCGCGAGTGCAATTGCTGGAAGCCGGCGCCTATCAAGAGCAAGCGGAACTGGAAGACGAACCATGAACAAGGCGCGCATCGGCATCGTCACCATCTCCGACCGGGCCAGCCGCGGCGAATACGAAGACCGGGGCGGCCCCGCCATCCGCGACTGGCTGACCCGCGCGCTGGCAAGTCCCTGGGAAGCCATCCCCCGGCTCATCGCCGACGAAAGAACGCTCATCGAAACCACATTGCGGACACTGTGCGATGACGAAGCCTGCTGCCTCATCGTCACCACCGGCGGCACCGGCCCCGCGCCGCGCGACGTAACGCCGGAAGCCACCGCCGCCGTGTGCGCGAAAATCCTGCCGGGGTTCGGCGAACGAATGCGCGCCGCCTCGCTCGCCTCGGCGCCGACGGCGATCCTGTCCCGCCAGATGGCCGGGATACGCGGCAAGAGCCTCATCATCAACCTGCCCGGCAAACCGGCGGCCATCGGCGAATGCCTGCACGCGGTATTTCCCGCCGTGCCGTACTGCATCGAGCTTCTCGGCGGCGCCCGCCTCGAAACCCATACGGACTTTTGCGCCGCGTTCCGCCCCGGCGAGGCCGCGGACAGGACGGATATACGCCAAGAATCCATTCCAATAGGCCCGCCTTGAGCCGCCGCATGGATTGCCGCGTCGATTCGCTCTTCGCAATGACGAGGTGGGGGAGGCTTTTGCAATGGCGCATTCTTCCGATGGACTCCCTTCGTGCGATGGAACTTCCCTCCCCCGCAAGCGGGGGAGGGGACGGCAGGCGCTTTACAGTAGTGAGGAGGGTGGGCTGGCGGTTGTGATTGGGGGAGGGGCGTACCGTTGCAGGGAAGGTAAAGCGTTGTCGGTGCGATGAACCTTCCCTCCCCCGCTTGGCGGGCGAGAGGGTGGCCGAAGGCCGGGAGAGGGTTTCCAACCATACGGAGCGAAGCGACGCTGGATAAAAAGGGGCGAAGTACCGGCAAGGCGCTTGTCGTCGCGACAGTCCTCCCCCCTTCGTCATTGCGAGGAGCGCAGCGACGCGGCAATCCAGTTCCAACCAACCGGAGCGCAGCGACGCTGATTTTTTGGCGGCAGGGAATGGACGGGCGTCCCGCTCCTCTTCCCTTTTATCCAGCGTCGCTTCGCTCCGCAAGGAA
>JAIRLA010000231.1 GCA_031259795.1 Azoarcus sp. | reverse complement strand
TCCGGATTCCAGCGCTTGGCAAGCTCCTTGAGGGTGGAGACATCGAGATTGCGGTAATGGAACCACGCCTCGAAGGCGGGCATGTAGCGCGCGAGAAAACGGCGATCCTGGCACACGGTATTGCCGCACATCGGCGAAATCCCCTTGGGAACCCACTGCCCGAGGAAAGCCAGCATGGCCGCCTCGGCCTCGGCCTCGGAAATCGTGGAGGCGCGCACGCGCTCGATGAGGCCGGAGCGGCCATGGGTGTTCTTGTTCCATTCGTCCATGGCGTCGAGCACGGCATCGGCCTGGTGTACGGCGATCACCGGCGCTTCGGCAACGATGTCGAGCGCGCTGTTGGTGATGACGAGGCCGATCTCGATGATGCGGTCGCGCCCGGGATCGAGTCCGGTCATTTCGAGATCGATCCAGATCAGGTGATTTGCGTCCTGTGCCATAATTTCGAGCCTTTCACAAAAGAAGCCGGGCAATCGCCACGGCGCGATAAACCATCCGGGGCCGCGATTGTGTCACAGAATGCCCGTCATTCTCCCTTGCCTTGCCCGCCCGCCGCCCGGTTTCCCGGCATCATCGTCGCCGCGTTCGGACGGCATTTCGAGGCCCGTACCGCCACGGGCATCGTGCGCTGCCACACGCGCGGCAAGAAAAACGACTACGCCTGCGGCGACGAAGTCGACATCGCCCCCGCCGGCGACGGATTGGGCGTGATCGAAGCCCTGCACCCGCGCCGCAATCTGTTGTGGCGCTCCGATGCCTTCCGCCAGAAACTGATCGCCGCCAATCTCACCCGCATCGTCATCGTCGCCGCCACCGAGCCGGGATTCTCCGACCTGCTGGTGTCGCGCTGCCTCGCGGCGGCGGCAAGCGAAAACATTCCCGCGCTCATTGTCCTCAACAAGACCGACCTCACCGCCCGCCTGCCCGCGGCGCGCGCGCGGCTCGGGATGTTCGCCGCCCTCGGCTACCCGGTGATCGAACTTTCCGCGCGCCACGGCGCGGACGAACTCGCGCCGCTGTTGCAGGATGAGCGCGCCATCCTCGTCGGACAATCCGGCATGGGCAAATCGACCCTCATCAACACCCTGACCCCCGCCGCGGCGGCGGCCACCGGCGAAATTTCCGCCGCGCTCGGCAGCGGACGCCACACCACCACTCTCACCCGCCTTTACCCGCGCGGCGACGGCTGGCTGATCGACAGCCCCGGAATCCAGGCGTTCGGACTCGCGCATCTCGACCCCGCCGCGCTGGAAGCGGCTTTCGCCGAATTCCGCCCTTATCTCGGGCAGTGCCGTTTCCGCAACTGCCGCCACGACGCCGAACCGGGCTGCGCCCTGCGCGCCGCGGTGGAGGCGGGCGCCATCGCCGCGCGCCGCTTCGCGCATTTCCACGCCATCCGCGACGAAATCACCGCCGCGCGCCGCGCCAACTCCGGCGGATAGCGCCCCTTTCCCCGGAAAACCGGGCGGAGCGCGGGGCGAACAGCCGCGTCCATGGCTTCCTTGCCAAACCCGGACTCATACGTATACTTCCGCCTCCGCGCCGCGGCGGCGCGCAAGAAAATCCGTTCCACCGCCAAGAGGATATTCACGGCCACGATGAAAAAGCTCGAAACCCGTTTTGAACATTTGCTGTTCAGCAGCCGCTGGCTGATGGCGCCCATCTATTTCGGCTTGGTGCTGGCGATGCTGGTGTTGCTGATAAAGTTCGGCAAGGAGATCTATTCGATCTTCGCCGCGCTCTCCTCGGCCTCCAGCGGCGATCTGATTACCGGCGTACTGTCGCTGGTCGACGTGGCGCTGATAATGAACCTCCTGATCATCATCATGTTCAGCGGTTACGAGAACTTCGTCTCCAAGATGGACGACCTGCACGACCACGAGGATCGTCCCGACTGGATGGGCCACATCGGTTTTTCCGATCTCAAGATCAAGCTGATCGGTTCGATCGTGGCGATCTCGGGGATCGAGTTGCTCAAGGCGTTCATGAGCGTCGACCAGCACACGGACCGCAATTTGTCCTGGATGGTCGGCATTCACGTGACTTTCCTGTTTTCGGGCGTGTTCTACGCCCTGATGGATCGCCTGAGCAGCAGCGCGAAGCATTGAGGCGGGGCGAGGCCCGCCATCACATCAGATCAGGCGCATCCGCGCCGAACGTGCGTGCGCCTGCAAACCTTCGCCATCGGCGAGGAGCGCGGCGGCGGGCGCGAGCCGCTGCGCGCCGGCCCGCGAGATTTGCACGATGCTGGTGCGCTTCTGGAAATCGTAAGTGCCCAGCGGCGACGAGAAACGGGCGCTGCGCATCGTCGGCAGCACATGGTTGGGACCGGCGCAGTAATCGCCGAGCGCTTCGACCGCCCAGTGACCGGCGAAGATCGCACCGGCATGGCGAATCCTGCCGATCCAGTCTTCGGCGCGATCAAGCGCGAGTTCGAGATGCTCGGGGGCGATGCGGTTGGCGAGCGTACAGGCTTGTTCGAGGCTGTCGACGCGGATCAGCGCCCCCCGGTTGGCGAGCGACCTGGCGATGGTGTCGCGGCGCGGCATTTCGGGCAGCAGGCGGTCGATGGCGGCATGCACGGCGTCGATGAAGGCGGCGTCGGTGCACAGCAGGATGGATTGCGCCAGTTCGTCGTGTTCGGCCTGCGCGAACAAGTCCATCGCCACCCAGTCGGCATGGCCGCTGCCGTCGGAGACGATCAGCACTTCGGATGGCCCCGCCACCATGTCGATGCCCACCATGCCGAACACTCGCCGCTTGGCCTCGGCGACAAAGGCGTTGCCGGGGCCGACGATCTTGTCGACCCGCGCAATGGCGCGCGTGCCATAGGCCAGCGCCGCCACCGCCTGCGCGCCGCCGATGGTGAAGACGCGATCCACCCCGGTGATCGCCGCCGCCGCCAGCACCAACGGATTTTGCTCGCCGCGCGGCGTCGGCACCGTCATGATGAGTTCGCCGACGCCCGCGACCTTGGCGGGAATCGCATTCATCAGCACCGAACTGGGATAAGCGGCCCGCCCGCCCGGCACATAAAGACCCACGCGGTCGAGCGGCGTGACTTGCTGCCCGAGCACGCTGCCATCGGCCTCGGTGTACGTCCACGACTCGCCTTTCTGGCGCTCGTGGTAAGCGCGCACGCGCCCGGCGGCCATTTCGAGCGCTTCGCGCTGCCCGGCATCGAGCGCCTCCAGCGCCGCCCGCAGGGCGCCGCGCGGCAATTCCAGCGCTTCCACCGATGCGGCGTCCAGCCCGTCGAAACGGCGCGTGTATTCGAGCACGGCCTCGTCGCCCCTGATGCGCACCGCGTCCAGGATTTCGCTGACGGCTCCGGCGATGCTCGCGCTGGCGGCGGCCTCGAAAGCCAGCAGCGCGTCGAGCGTGGCGAGAAAATCGGGGGCGCGGCTATCGAGGCGGCGGATGGATGTCTGGCTCATGATATGGATATATACAGTGACAGCGGCGGAAACGCCCGCTTCACGCCGGATGCCCGGCGGGCGGGGAACACGGCCCGCGCTCGCCGGCCAGCGCGCCGGCGAAAGCGTCGAGCAAGGGCTGGATGAGTTCGCGCTTGAGCTTCAGCGCGGCTTGGTTGACGATCAGCCTGGAGCTGATCGACATGATTTCTTCGGCCTCTTCGAGGCCGTTGGCGCGCAGGGTCGCGCCCGACGACACCACATCGACAATGGCCTCGGCCAGCCCCACGAGCGGCGCAAGCTCCATCGAACCATAGAGCTTGATGAGATCGACATGCATCCCCTTGCCGGCGAAATGCGCCTTGGCCGCGCCGATGTACTTGGTCGCCACGCGGATGCGCCCGCCGGGCCGCGCCGCCGCCGCGTAATCGAAACCTTTCTTCACCGCCACGCACAAGCGGCAGCATGCGATATTGAGATCGAGCGGCTGGTACAAACCCGCGCCGCCGTGTTCGCACAGCACGTCCTTGCCGGCAATGCCCAGATCCGCCGCGCCGTACTGCACATAAGTCGGCGTATCGGCGGCGCGCACGATCACCAGCCGCACCCCGGGCCGGTTGGTATCCAGAATGAGCTTGCGCGAACGCTCCGGATCGTCGGCGGGCACGATCCCCGCGGCGGCGAGCAACGGCAGGGTCTCTTCAAAAATACGCCCCTTGGAGAGCGCGAGGGTAATGCTGGACACGGCGGGAGGCTTGTGGGAGAGCATGGAAGCGGGGCGGTATTGTACCCGAGGATGACGCCCTCCCTCGCCTGGACGGCAAGGGCGGCTCGCGGGAGCGGGCGCCGTTCCAGACGGAGCGCGGCGACGCTGGATAAAGAGGGGGAGGAAGGAAGGGGACGCCTGTCCGCGCTCCACCGCCAAGAAAACAGCGGCGCTGCGCGCCGTCTGGAACGAACTGGATTGCCACGTCGCTTCGCTCCTCGCAATGACGAGTTCTTACGATAGACTCCCCTCCCCCGCATGCGGGCAAAGGTATCTACACAACCCGAAATAGCTAGCGACGGTCAATGTTTAGTGCATAAGTTCATTGTCAGCAGGGATGAAAGCGCTGCCTGATGGGGTACTAGCGTTTTCCCCATACTCAGATTATGTGGCGTTTTTATCCGATTTTCTTGGGAGATACAATTAATTGGCACAATATTTGCGCAAAACAGCGAGCAGGCATTTTGTATCAACATTAACAGGGGAAATACAGTGTG
>JAIRLA010000007.1 GCA_031259795.1 Azoarcus sp. | reverse complement strand
CAGCAGGGAGGCTGGATCAGTTTCAAGGGGCGACAACTCCGTGTTTCCAAGGCTCTGGTCGGGCAACCTGTCGCCTTGCGCCCCTGCCTCGAAGCCGATGGCCTGTACAAACTCTACTTCTGCCATCATCATTTTCATTCATTCGATTTGAGAGAATCGAATGTCATTTAGACTGTTACCCATGTCTTGGCACACCTGTTACCCATGTCTCCAGTCTGTACACCGGCCTTCGGCCACCCTCTCCCCCCTGCGGGGGGCGAGGGGAATCCATCGGGAGAACTCGTCATTGCGAGGAGCGAATCAACGCGGCAATCCAGTTCGTACCAAACGGCGCGCGAGCGCCGCTGATTTTTTGCGGCGAGGATAGACAGTACCGCCGCGCCGCGTTTGCTGGCCCCAATCCCCGGGCGCTGATCCCCGGTCTTCACCCGGCCTCGAAGGCGCCGCGAATCCAGTGCGGCGCGGCGGTTTCTGCGTCATCGCCATCGAACAGGATGGCGTCGAAGCGGCAGGGGCGGCCTTGGTATGCACTGCCGGCGCCGGCGAGCCACCAGCGCGCGGCGAGGATGATGCGCCGCCGCTTGGCGGTGCTGATGCTCTCCGCCGCGTTGCCGTGGCAAAGGTTGGTGCGCAGCCGTACTTCGATGAAGAGCAGGGCGCCGCGCTCCAGGCAGATCAGGTCGACTTCGCCGCCCTTGCAGCGCACGTTGCGGGCGAGGAGTTTCAGCCCCCGCGCGCCGAGCCAGATGGCGGCGCGTTCTTCGGCGCGGCGGCCGCGCGCTTGCGCCGGGGAGGGCGGCTCTTTCACAATCGGGGCTTGCCCGTTCCGAGGTTTTCCTTTTGTAATCCAGCCCATGTCCAGATCGCGTCCAGTCCAGCCCCCTGAAGGGGGAGGTTTCCAATCGGAGCCGGTTTTCGACGAATCCGCCGTCGCGCCGCTGCCGGATATTCCGGCATTGTACGTGGTGGCGACGCCGCTGGGAAACATGCGGGATTTGTCGGCGAGGGCGCGCGATACGCTGGCGGCGGTCGATGTCATCGCCGCCGAGGATACCCGCCACAGCCAGCGCTTGCTCGACGCTTTCGGCATTGCCACGCGGATGGTGGCCGTGCACCGCCACAATGAGCAGGAGGCGGCCGGGCGGATCATTGATTGGCTGGCGGCGGGGCGGCGGGTGGCGTTGATTACGGACGCGGGCACGCCGGCGATTTCCGACCCCGGCGCGCGCCTGGTGGCGCGGGTGAGAAGCGCGGGTTATGCGGTGACGCCGGTTCCGGGCGCGTGCGCGGCGGCGGCGGCGCTGTCGGTGGCTGGGATTGCCGAAGGGGGATTCCGCTTCGTCGGCTTTTTGCCCGCCAGGGCGGCGGCGCGGCGAAACGCGCTCATGAAGCTGGCGGGCGAGCTCGACGCGCTGGTGTTTTATGAGGCCCCGCACCGCGTGCAGGCATGCGTGGCCGATATGGCGGAGATTTTCGGCGGCGGCCGCGAGCTCCTCGTGGCGCGCGAATTGACCAAACTGCATGAGGAAATCGCCGCGATGCCGCTCGCCGGCGCCGGGGCGTGGTTCGCCGCCGACGCCAACCGCGGGCGCGGCGAATTCGTGCTGGTCGTCCATGGGGCCGCTCCCGCCGGGGAACTGGACGCCGAAACCGTGCGCGTGCTCGACCTGTTGCTCGCCGAACTGCCGCTCAAGACCGCCGCGAGGCTGGCGGCGGAGATTACCGGCGCGCCGCGCAATGCGTTATATGCCCATACATTGGCGCGGCGGCGATGAGATAATCGCCATCCCAGTTTTACGGCATAACAGATCACAATGACCCCGCGTAAACCGGCGCGCGCGCCGACGCCCGATGATTCGGCGCAATCCCTGCCTCCCGTTCCCCCAGGCCCGTCCCTGACCCTGATCCGCCCCGATGATTGGCACTTGCATGTGCGCGACGGCGACGCGCTCGGCGTGGTGGTGCCTCATTCCGCGCGCGGTTTCGGGCGGGCGCTCATCATGCCCAACCTGGTTCCGCCGGTGACGACGGTGGCGCAGGCGCTCGCTTACCGCGAACGCATCCTTGCCGCCGTGCCGAAGAAAACGGCTTTCGCGCCGCTGATGAGTCTCTACCTGACCGACGATACGCCGCCGGACGAAATCGAGCGCGCCCGGGACAGCGGCCACGTGATCGCGGTCAAGCTCTATCCCGCCGGGGCGACGACCCACTCCGATGCGGGCGTGAGCGCGATCGAGCGCGTCTATCCCGTGCTCGAACGCATGGAAGCGCTCGGTATCGTGCTTTGCGTGCATGGCGAGGCCACGGCGGCGGATGTCGATATCTTCGACCGCGAAAGAACTTTCATCGACAAGACGCTCACGCCGCTGGTGCGGCGCTTTCCCGGCCTCAAGGTCGTCTTCGAGCACATCACCACCGCCGAGGCGACCCGCTTCGTGCGCGCCGCCGGGGCCAATGTCGCCGCCACCGTGACCGCGCACCATTTGCTTTTCAACCGCAATGCCCTGTTCGCCGGAGGATTGCGCCCGCATCACTATTGCCTGCCCGTGCTCAAGCGCGAAGAGCACCGGCTCGCGCTCGTCGAGGCGGCGTGCTCGGGCAATCCGCGCTTTTTCCTCGGCACCGACTCCGCGCCGCATCCCGTCGCCGCCAAAGTGGCGGCCTGCGGTTGCGCGGGCTGCTACAGCGCGCCGCTGGCCTTGTGCCTCTATGCCGAAGTGTTCGAGGCCGCGGGCGCGCTCGAACGCCTCGAAGCCTTCGCCAGCCTGAACGGCGCGGCGTTCTACGGCCTGCCGCCCAATGCGGATAAAATCACCTTGCGGCGCGAGCCATGGCAAGTGCCCGCGAATTACAGCTACTGTGGTAATAAACTGACGCCATTGCGCGCCGGCGAGACGCTCGCCTGGAAAATCGCGTAATGCCCGTCCGAGGAGCCGCCATGATCTTTCCGCGCCGCGCCGCCGTCCGCATTCTCGCGCCGCTGGCCGTACTGCCGCTTGTCACTGCCTGCGAGAACAGCGCGACCGCGATGCCGATCGACGGCAAGAATCATGCTCTCATCCTCGTGCGCGAGCAGTCCTATTTCTGGAAAGACGAAGTCAGGCAATATATCGTCGCCTCCCGCCTGCCCCACTGCCAGCGCCGGGTGAGCATCCATCCGGACCGGACCGGCATGGTTCCCATCGACGTGTATGAAGCGGGCGATCTCCTGTGGGCGCTGCATCAGGGCGGGAGGTGGTATCTGGCCAGTACCGGGGAATGCAGGGTGCAGGACTGGAACAATACCGGCGGCCAGCCGCCCGGCGCGGCGGCCGGGCGCTTCGAGCCGCGCGAAGGCGCGATCGTTTTCACCCCGGCGCCCGCGCCGCCGTCCCCGGAACCGCCTCCCGCCGCGCCGGGCGATTGAGCCGTTTCCGCCGCTTCCGCCGCGCGGGGACGCAATGGCGGACACGGGACAGGGAAGCGGGAAGTTCGCCGATAAGCCGGGTTCTGTCGGATGTCCCGCGAGGGACATCGGGCAGTCATTCATCTTGGCGGCGCGTTGCCGCGCCGCTCCAGCGGCCTACCCGGGAGCGGCGCGAGCCACGCCATTGCTCCCCTATTTGGCCTTGCCCCGGATGGGGTTTGCCGTGCCGGGCCTGTCGCCAGTCCCGCGGTGGGCTTTTACCCCGCCATTTCACCCTTGCCTGATCCCGCATGCGCGGGCCATCGGCGGTTTGTTTTCTGTTGCACTTTCCATCGCCTCGCGGCGTCCGGCCGTTAGCCGGCATCCTGCTCCATGGGGCCCGGACTTTCCTCCGCGCGCACAGCACGAGTACGCGCGGCGACTGCCTGGCGAACTTCCCGGGGGCGGATTATCGCATCAGGGATCAGGAATCGGAAATTGGGTATCGGGGATCGGAGCGGATTCGTGAAGTTTCCCTGCGGGGGGTGGCGAACACGCGTTCCTTCATTAGAAGCGAGTGACGCATCCCAAGCCATGCGATGTTAGCCCGGAATACCCAGTATCTACTAGGGTTTCCGGGCTTTTTCCGTCCTATGCAGCCCGGACGGGAACCGTAGAAACCGGCTCTTTTTGGGGGTATACTTGGGGGCATTTCCCGCTTATCCCAAACGGGGTACCTTCACAGGATATGATCCCATGCCAGCCCTGACCGATACCGCGATCCGTGCCGCCAAGCCCGCCGACAAACCACGTAAATTGAGCGATGCAGGCGGCCTTTACCTGCTTGTCACGCCAACAGGCGGAAAACTCTGGCGCATGAAATACCGCTTTGCCGGAAAGGAAAAAACGCTCTCCATCGGCAAGTACCCCGATGTGCCCTTGAAAGATGCCCGTGGCAGGCGCGACGAAGCACGGCGAATGCTCGCCAGCGGGTCCGACCCCGGCGCGGCAAAGCAGACGAAAAAAGACGAACGACGCGCGCGCGCGGCCAACACCTTCGAGACAGTGGCGGCCTTGTGGTTCGAGCAATGGCGAAAGAACGTCACCCCCCGCGTGGCGGAAAATCAGTGGAACCGACTCACGAAGTACGCCTTCCCCATCATCGGCGGCACGCCCGTGGCGGAGATTACCGCGCGCCAAATATGGAACGCGCTGCGCCCGCTCGAAGAGGGCGATACCCTGCCTACGCTGCACAAGACGAAGATGGCAATAGGCATGGTCATGCGCTACGCAATCCACGCTGGGCGGGCGGAAAGAAACCCCGTTCCCGATCTGGCGGGCGCGTTCGCCAATCCGCAAGGAAAGCACCACGCCGCGCTGCTGGAACCGGCGCGGATTGGCGAACTGTTGCGCGACATAGCTGGGTACGAAGGGCAAGGCCCGTCCGTGAGCTACGCGCTTCGCCTGCTACCACTGGTATTCGTGCGCCCATGCGAGCTACGCGCCGCGAAATGGGCGGCCATCGACTTGGAGAAAGGAGAATGGAAGTTCTTTGTCGGCAAGACGAAGACAGAGCACCTTGTCCCGCTCTCCCGGCAAGCCGTGGCGATCCTGAAGGAACTGCACCCGATGACCGGGCACGACAGAAGCGGCTTGGTCTTTCCGGGACGGAATCCCGGCGCGCCCCTGTC
>JAIRLA010000276.1 GCA_031259795.1 Azoarcus sp. | reverse complement strand
CCCGGACGGGAACCGCGGCGTCGCGCAGGCCCAGCAGGCGGGCAAGGCGCGGTTCGCCGGCGGCGAGGGCGCCGTTTGCCTGGATCGCCTTGTGTATGAGATAACCGGCGGCGAAAAGGAAGGGAATGAGAATGGCGAGGAGGGACAGCCCGACGGCGAGATGGGCGCGGGAGCGGGAAAGGCGGAAGGAGGAAGAAAGAGCGCGCGTCATGGAGTGGCGGGAGGCTGGGCGTCGTTGAAGTGGAATTCGACTGAAAAGGATTCCCGCCCGCTCGATGCATCGCGGGTGATCGCCGAGAGCGCGTGCACGTCGTGGAAGCCGGGCTGCGCGCTCAACAGTTCCATGATCCGCGCGGCGTTTTCGGCCAGACCGGCGATGATGACGGTGCGCCCGCGTATTTCGAGGCGGGTGAGAAAGACGGAATCGGGCAGCAGCGCCGCCAGACGCCCGAGCATTTCCTGCGGGTCGGGATGCGCCTGGGCATATGTGGATACGGCTTGCAGCCGGGCGTTGGCGTTGACCAGCGCTTCGCGGTCGGCAACCGCGGGAGCCGTTTCGCGGGTGACGGCGTCGAGCCGGGCGGCGAGATCGAGTACATCCTGGTGCATGCGCAGCACGGGCGAAGCGGCAAGCGCGAGGATGAGGACGAGGGCGAGCGCGGCGAGCGCGGCAATCCGCAGGTAGCGGCGGCGCGCGCGCGCTTGCCGCGGGCCTTCGCCGTAGCCGTGCAGGACGATGGGAGCGTCGCCGGTGGCGCTGGCGGCCCAGACTTCGACATCGGCGAGATGCTGTTCATTGACTGAGCGAAGCAGGTAAGCGTCGACGTGGGCGCGCGAGGCCATGACCAGTTCGACTTCCACATCTGTTTCGCGCGGCGCGGTCCGCCAGCCCCGCGCGGTGTTCTCCGGCGGGAAGGGGCTGGCGCCGCCGAGCGCCAGTTCGATGGCTTCCCGCTGCGCGGCGGGCGCGAGGAAAGGCAGGCGCAAGGTGCGCCGCAGCAGGAATTCCTCGGGCAGTACGAGGGCGTTGGCGACATGGGCGCGCGGGTTGGCGCCGGTGGGCCAGATGGCCTTGCCGCCGTCGGGATGCTTGATGCGCACCGGCTCGGGGGGGAGCAGGCGTCTGAAAAGCGGCCACGCCATGGCCTCGCTCCAACCTTGGCGGAAAAAGGTTGGAATACGGGTCAGGTCGAAGCCGAACAGGACGAGGTTGAGATTGCCGCGCATTCGCGCCATGTCGAAAGGATGTCCGTGGTTGATCGCCGGAAGGTCAGAAAGTTTCCGGCGCCGGGACGGCGAAACGCACCGCTTCGGCGCGTATCGTCTGCCATGGGGTGCCGTCTCCATCCGCCTGGAGCAGTACCCAGCGTCCGCGCACGGCGCGGCGTCCGGCGTCCATCGGCGCCGAAGCCAGTATATGGAAGATGTTGCCCATGTTTCCCGCCATCAAGTGTGTCTGTTCGAGGGTGGTGGTGTCGATGCCGGTTTCCCCGGCGTCGCGGGCCGTGGCGATGCGCGCCGCCTCGCTCGTATCGCCCTGGCACAGGACAATGAGCACGGACATGGGCGCGGCCATGGGGTTGACGCCATTTCTTCCGCCCCAGACGGTAATAAGGTTCTCGATTCTAGCAAACAGGTCGAAATCGACTCCGAGAACTTGCAACAGGTCTTCCGGCACAAGGAAAGGGGTGTTGCGGGGCCGCCAGTTTACGCCGGCGGCGAGATAGGCGTCGGCTTCCGCGCCTTGCGGCAACGGGGCGTCGTCCGTGTCGCGCCAGTCGATGACGCGTTGCGCCAGTTGTGTGGCGTGGGCGGGTTCGAGTCCGGCGGCGTGGACGAACAGCGCGTGCAGCAGGCTCTCCGATGCGTTGTTGAGGTCGATCAAGCCGGTGGAAGGGATGATTTCGACTTCGATATCCATGTTTTCGAAGGTGTAGTGCGCGCGCCGGAGCCGATCCTGCGGCGTGTCGGCGCTTGCCCAGTCGAGCACGGCAAGCTGGATCGCGGCGTCGCCGAGCGCCGCCGCCTGTCCGCTGTCGAGCCGCACTTGCGTCTCCTGGATTTCGCCGCGCGAGAGCGTGAGAAGCCCCGCCACCAGCACGGTGAGGGCGGCGACGATCCACAGCACCGCGACCAGGGCGAAACCGCGCGCGCGCGCGTTTCTGTTTCCCGGTCTGGTTTCTTCGCGCGCCGCGCGCAAGAAAGGAAAGGGCCGCGGCGCGACTCGCATGCTCGTCATTTTATTACGCCGAGCACGCTGCTTCTGCCGCTGCCGCTGCCGCCGCCGCCTCTCCGGTCGCTGCCGGCATCGACGCCGCCCATGACGGCGACGACGGACGGCCAGGCCGCGCCATTCGCCGTGAAGTCGATGCGCACCCGCGCCGGGAGTTTGTCGGGATCGTCCCAGAATTCGCTCCATACGGCTTCTTCGTCGAGTTTTTCGGGGCGCGTCTGGTAGAGGATGCGCAGGGCGGCGACATTTTCGGCCAGCACGCGGGCGTCGATGGCGCCGCCGTCGGGGGGGCTATCCGCGACATAGGGGGCGTAGCGCAGAACCAGGCGCGCGGCGTTGTTTTCCGCTTCGAGATCGAGGAAGAAGTGATACAGGCCGCCTGCGCCGTAGCGCGCCGGCATGGCGCCGAGCCATTGCAGGGACTGGGGGCCGCCGCGAAAGAAAATTGCCTGGCTTTCATCGGCGAGGCGCTGTTTGAACCGCCCGGTGGAAGAGGCGAGGCTGGCGCGCAGGAATTCGTTTATCAGCCATTGCCGGCTGCCTTGTCCCGCGCGTTCATCGAGCCGCGTGGCCGTCCCGCCCAGCGTGGCGAAGGCGCTTATCAGCCCCAGCATGATGAGCGACATGATGGTGAGCGCGATGACGATTTCGATGAGGGTGAAGCCGCGCGCGCTTGGGGGTTGCCGGATCATCGCTTCGAGTTCACGCGTTTCGAGTCCAGGGGGGCGCGGCGCTCGGGCAGCAGGCTCGCCAGGCGCAGGCTGCGGCGGCCCTGTTCCCAGGTGACAGTGACTTCGATCTGGTGGAGCGCCCAGTTTTTATCCTGCTCCGGGCGGAAAAGAGAAGTGGCGAGCGTCCATTCCATGTCGCCGACGCTGCCGTTTTCGCGCAGCCCGCCGGGAGGCGCGCTCCAGTGCGTGTCGAGCAGCGCCAGCGCCAGCGCGGTGGCGCGGGTGCGGGCTCCGGTTTCGATCACGCCGCGCAGGGCGCCGCCGCCGGCATGGTAGAGCGCGCCGAGCGACATGGCCATGATCGCCATGGCGACGATGACTTCGAGCAGGGAAAAACCGCCCGCCGCGCGCTTCATCCGGGAATCGTCTCCTGTGAAACCGAACCGAACAGCCAATCGACCCGGATGCGCACGCCCCCGCCCTGTCCGCGCAGAAGATCGACGCTGCCGCCAGTGGCGCCGCCATCGGGCTGGAAGCGGATATGGCCGCGTTCGCGCTGGTCGATTTCCTGTCCGGCGACGATGAAGCGCACGCCGACCGAATCCGGGAAGCGCCCCAGCTCGCGCGCGCCGACACCGTAGACGCGCGTCTGCGGATCGACGTAGAAGAGCGCTGGCTGGCCGGTGCGCGCGGCTTCGGCGCGCGCCGTATTCATGGCGGCGAGCACGCCGCGTATGGCGCTGCGATATTCCATGCCTTGGTGCATCTTTGGGTAGGCGATGACCGCCGCGCCCAGCATCAGGCTGGCGATGGCGAGCGCCACCATCAGTTCGATGAGCGTGAAACCTCGCCGCGCCGGAGCCACTCTCAGACCCTGGTCAGCCAATGCTTGTATTCGGGCGCGCGGCCATTGACGATATCGAAGAATCTGGCTTGCAGCTTCGTGGTGATCGGGCCGCGCCGACCCCCGCCGATGGGGCGGTTGTCAAGCTCCCGGATCGGCGTGATTTCAGCGGCGGTGCCGGTGAAAAAGGCTTCGTCGGCCAAGTAGACATCGTCGCGGGTCAGGCGGTGCGACTGCACTTCGAGGCCCAGGTCGTGCGCGATCTGGATGACCGAGTCGCGGGTGATGCCGGTGAGCGCCGAAGCGATTTCCGGCTCGATCAGCACTCCGTCCTTGACGATGAAAAGATTCTCGCCCGAGCCTTCGGCGACGAATCCCTGCGTATCGAGCAATAGCGCCTCGTCATAGCCGTCGCGGGTGACTTCGAGATTGGCGAGGATGGAATTGGTATAAGCGCCGGCGAGCTTGGCGCGCGGCATGGTGACGTTGACGTGATGGCGGGCGAAGGAAGAGACCTTGACGCGGATGCCGTGTTCGATGGCCTCCTCGCCGAGATAGGCCCCCCAGGGCCAGGCGGCGATCGCCACATGCACCGAAGCGCCCACGGTGGAGACGCCCATCTTCTCCGAACCGTAAAACACGATGGGCCGGATGTAGCACTCCTTGAGATGGTTGGCGCGCACGACCTCCTTTTGCGCTTCCATCAGGATTTGCTGGGAATACGGAATATCCATCATATAGATGCGGCAAGAGTTGAGCAGCCGCAGGGTATGCTCGACCAGCCGGAAAATCGCGGCGCCGCCGGCGGTTTCGTAGGCGCGCACGCCCTCGAACACGGCCAGGCCATAGTGCAGGGAATGGGTCAGCACATGCGTGGTCGCTTCGCGCCATGGCACGAGTTCGCCATCTTTCCAGATAAAACCGTCGCGGTCGGACATTGACATTTCAGGGTTCTCCACCAGTCAGGATCAGTCGGAAACGCCCACAACAAGGGGCGGGACAGCCGTTGATTTTAGCGCCAAAGCCGGAAATTGGCTGGCGCGCGCGGATATTTCAACGCGCGGCCGGGTTCAGCGCACGACCGAGATACCGAGGCGGATTTGCGGGTGGCGCGACTCGGCGTATTCGAGCAGGGTCTGTCCGTAGCCATTGAAATACTGCAAATGCACGAAAGCCCCGACGCCCGAAAAAATGCTGCGCCGCAATGGGTAGGACAGGTCGATCTGGGCGCTGCCGACGCCGGCCGTGCCGCGGCGCAGGGTCGCGGCGAGCATCAGGGCGGAGTCGCGGCCAATGCGCAGACCGAGCTGACCATGACCGCGATAGCGGGCGATGTCGGAATTGTCCGATTTATCGATATACGACCACAGTTTCGGCTCGATACCGATATAAGTGCGCCCATCGGGCAGGTGATAACGCAGGTTGGCGCGCACGAACCAAGTGTCGATGCTGCGCGAATCGCCGCCGTCGCGGCCATTGGACTCGTGCTCGTAGCCGCCGGCCAGCGCCAGCGAATCGCCGAGAGGCGGATTGCTGATCTTCCACTGATAAAACAACGACGGGCGGAAACTCGTGTCGCGGAACGGTTTGGAGTCGGATTCGAGATCCCACAGCGAAGTCTGGGTGAAACCGAAATAAAGCCCGCGCGCCACCGGCAGGGTTTCCGCGACCACGCCCTGATTGTCGAACAGGCGGTAACGGAAACTGATCTGGAAGCGCGCCCCCTTCGGCGCGTCGCCGCCCGCCACGAAATACATCGGCTCATGGAAACCCAGCGCCTCCGGCTCGACCGTCTCCGCTTCGGCGGGCGAGATGAGATCGTGATCGACGGCGGCGCTCATCGCGGCGGGTGTTTCCCCGGACGGCTGCGCCGCCTCGCCATCACCGGGCTGGGCGGCGGCGGGCGGCGCGGCGGCGATGCGGGCATCGACCAGCAGATGCGCGCGCGCCGCGTCCGCCAGCGTCAAGGTCACGATGCCCGCGATCTCGCCAGGCCACTGCCCGACATAACGCTGCCGGGACGGGCCGGGTTCGCCCGCGGCCACCAGTTCCACGCTCACGCGCGGGCCATTGCCCGGCAACCCGATCGAGGCGGCCAGGCGGCGCGGCCAGCCCGCATCGTCCGGTTCGCCGACCACGACGACCTCGAACGCCTGTCCGGGCTCGACGCGCGATTCGGGCATGGCCAGCAACCAGTCCGCCGCGCGCGCGGGCATCATCGCCGCCCACAGCAAAAACAGCGCCAGCGCGCCACGCCGGAAAAACATCATACGGGAAGAAAGGCACATGATTTGCTCGTCATCGCGGGGTCCGCCGGAACGGTAATGCTACGCACAACGAAACCGCGAGGGTAGACAAAATGCACGCCGCCCGATCCCCCCGCCGGAAAGCATGGGCATCTACATACTCCGAAACAGCGTCGCTGCTCGCCGGATGGTTGGAAGCCACCTTTCGGGCACTCTCTCGCCCGCCTGTACCGCCCGGGAACATCGTCCCCAAATGTACAACCACATCCCCTCCTCAACTGTTATTCTTCCACCATGTTTTTCCGGAGGAAGGGAAAATGGTCTGGAAAGCGAAGGATGTGATGACACTGAAGCGAGAGTTTGTATTGCTTGCGGGTCAGGAAGGAGCGAACATGAGCGCCCTGTGCCGGCAATACGGCATTGACCGCAAGACAGGGCGCAAGTGGTTGCTGCGCTATCAGGCGGAGGGCGAGGCCGGGCTCCAGGAACGGTCGCGGCGCCCGCTGTCCGCCTCGAAGCGGACAGCGGAGACAGCGCGGTAGCGTTTGGCCGGGGCGGCGGCGCATCCGCGCTGGGGGACGCGCAAGCTCAAGGCGTTTCTGGAGCGGGAGGGCACGCCCATGCCCGCCGCCAGCGCGGCACGGGAGCCAGGACAAGATAGTGCGCGCGTCCTCGCCGTAGATCGGGACGCGCGGCAATACGATCCGGAGCAAGCGCACGCGCGGCATCTTGCGGAAGTTCATCCGCGCCAACGGCAGGTTGAGTCTCAAATGACGATCTTCGTCTGAAGCATCAGGTAGAATGGCTTTTTTGTCCATGGGCGCGCCGCCATGATTACCGGTTCGATTGTTGCCATCGTTACCCCGATGCTTTCCGCTGGCGGCCTGGATTTTCCCCGGCTGCACAGGCTGATCGACTGGCACATCGGCGAGGGCACCGACGCCATTGTCGTCGTCGGCACCACAGGGGAGTCTCCGACCGTCAACGTCGACGAGCATCGTGAGTTGATCCGGCTCGCGGTCGAACACGCCGCCGGGCGCGTTCCGGTGATCGCCGGTACGGGTTGCAACAGCACGGCGGAGGGCGTGGAGCTGGCGCGTTACGCGCGCGAAGCTGGCGCGGCGGCGCATCTGTCGGTCGTGCCCTATTACAATCGCCCGACGCAAGAAGGACTTTATCGTCATTTCCACACCATCGCCGAAGCGGTCGAATTGCCGCTCATTCTGTACAACGTGCCCGGGCGCACCGTCACCGATCTCGACAACGACACCATCTTGCGGCTGGCCGAAGTGCCCAATATCGTGGGGATCAAGGAGGCAACGGGTAAAATCGAGCGCGCCTGCGAACTGATCGAACACGCGCCGCGAGGTTTTGCGCTGTACAGCGGCGACGACGCAACCGCGGCGGCTTTCATGTTGCTGGGCGGGCATGGCGTGGTTTCGGTGACGGCCAATGTCGCCCCCCGGGCCATGCACGAACTGTGCGTGGCCGCGCGCGCTGGCGACGCCCGCCGCGCGCGCGAGATCAATGCCCGCCTTCTTGGCTTGCACCGGCATTTGTTCTGCGAAGCCAATCCCATTCCGGTAAAATGGGCCTTGGCGCGCATGGGGCTGATCGAAGAGGGTCTGCGCCTGCCGCTTACTGTCTTGTCCCCTTCCTGCCACGAACGTGTGCTCGGGGCCATGCGCCGGGCGGGAATTGAACCTTGATCTCCCGCTCTTGTCGATCGAACGCGCATCCGCGCAGTCATTTTTCACGCATCCCTTTTTCACGCATTCCACGTCCGACCGGAATCCCATGAATCGTTTCCCGTGTTTTTTTCCCGCCTCTGCCCTCATGCTGGCGCTGGCCCTGACTGGCTGCTATTCCAGTTCCACTTCCAGTCTGCTCGAATCCAGACGCATCGACTACAAGGCGGCTCGTCCTTCCGCGACGCTGGAAGTGCCGCCCGACCTGACCGCGCCGAAAGCCGACGACCGTTTCACCGTGCCGGACGTCAATCCGCGCGGAGTGGCGACCTACTCGGATTACAGCGCGGAACGGACGGCGCAACCGGCGCAGGGCGCGGGCGCGGGCGAACTCCTGGCGACGCCCGATAATATGCATATCGAGCGGGCCGGCAACCAGCGCTGGCTGGTCGTCCGCGGCGCGCCGGAGCAAATATGGCCGCAATTGCGGGATTTCTGGCTTGAACTCGGTTTCGTTTTCGAGATCGACAGTCCCGAGATCGGCGTGCTTGAAACCGATTGGCGCGAAAACCGCGCCAACATCCAGCAGGATGTGTTGCGCAACCTGCTTGGCCGGGTCATCGACGGCCTGTACTCCACCCCCGAACGTGACAAGTTCCGTACCCGCATCGAGAAGGGCGCGGATGGCACGGTCGAGATTTACATCAGCCACCGCGGCATGATGGAGATCTACCCCAATGAGGCCAAGGACGCCACGGTCTGGCAGCCGCGCCCGGTCGATCCGGAACTGGAAGCCGAAATGTTGCGCCGGCTGATGGTGCGTCTGGGCGCGGACGAGACGCGCGCCGCCAGCGCGCTTGCCGCTGTCGCCGCGCCGCAGGCTGAACGCGCCCAGGTGCAGGTGATTGATGGGCAGGCCAGCCTGCAAGTGGATGAACCTTTCGACCGGGCGTGGCGGCGGATCGGGCTGGCGCTCGACCGTGTCAGCTTCACTGTCGAGGATCGTGACCGCGCCAAGGGGCTTTACTATGTGCGTTATGTCGATCCCGAAACCGACAATGATCCGCCCAAGGAAAAAAGAGGTTTTCTTTCCAAATTGCTGTTCTGGCGCGGCAGCGGCGACAAGGCGGAAAACGGCGGTGAATATCGCTTGCTGGTCGAGGGCCGGGGCGCATGGTCTGCCGTCACCGTCTTGAGCCGCGAGGGCGATACCGACCAGTCGCCGACGGCGCACCGGATACTTTCCTTGCTCCAGCAGGAATTGCGCTGAGAACGTGTTCAGAGCGCTGCAAGGGCAATCGGCGGGGGAGTACCAGAGAGACATGAACAGGCTCTCAGGGGGGGCCAGCAATGGCCTGTCTCTACCCGACCGGGTTCGCAAGGCGGATGCCTGCGGGCGCCTCTGCTTTCAGGGCAATTCCTTCAGGATCGGCAAGGCGTTTTGCCGCGAGAGCATCGGTATCCGGGAGAAAATCGAGGACGGCTGCTATAGCCTGTGGTGGTATGGCAGCCGCATCGCTCGGATCGACATGAAAGATCATTTCATCAGGATCGGAAAGGAGGAGAATCCGGGGTGAGCCTCCGAGGAGAGTGCGGCCGTACAACTGGGGGCGATATCCCCGGTCTGTACACGGCGCGCGCTACGGCAAGCTACGGCAATTCTTTCCCGCTGGTCGACGTGAGCGTTATTTCAGACGATAGAATACTGGGCCACAAAGAGGCCAGGGGCCACGCTGCTCGAACTGGCGCGTAAGCGCGCCCCGCAACGGCGGTTTTTCCGATCCCCGACTCCTGATGTGAGCTTCCAAGGAATTTTCCGTGAAATACATTTCCACCCGCGGCCACGCCGGTCAATCCGGATTCTGCGACATCCTTCTCGGCGGGCTGGCCCCGGATGGCGGCTTGTACCTG
>JAIRLA010000275.1 GCA_031259795.1 Azoarcus sp. | reverse complement strand
CCTGACGGGCCACCCTCCCCCGCAAGCGGGGGAGGGGAGTTCATTGGAAGAACTCGTCCTTGCGAAAGCCTCCCCCCTCGTCATTGCGAGGGCCGCAGGCCCGTGGCAATCCAGTTCGTTCCATGCGGCGCGCAGCGGCGGCGATTCAATCTGATCCCTGGCCAGTGCTTTTCTCCGCAGGGCTTTCCGGCTAAAGTCTTTCGTTTTGTCGAAGACTGGTTCCGGTTGGAGATTTTTCCCCTCTAGGGGATCGTGTGCGGGAGAGGCGTGGCTTCTTCCGTGTGGTTTCGCCCGGATGAAGGGCGCGCATTGGAAGAAGCGATTACATTTCATGGCCACCGTGCCCCTTTTACGCCTCGCCAGGATCATCACTGTCAGTTTGCGTTTCGGTCTCGATCGCATGGTTCTCGATGCCGATTCGAGCGGACGCCTCGCCCGCTGGTGGAGCAGGGTTTTTTTCTGGCGCGGGTTCGAGGCGCCGCGCGCCGTGCGCTTGCGTCAGGCGCTGGAGTCGCTCGGGCCGATTTTCGTCAAGTTCGGGCAGATGCTGTCGACACGGCGCGATTTGTTGCCGCCCGATCTGGCCGATGAGCTTGCCTTGTTGCAGGATCGCGTGCCGCCTTTTCCGACGGAACAGGCGCTTGCCTTGTTGCAGGCGTTCTATGGACGCCCGGTCGATGAGGTGTTCTTGCGTTTCGAGCGCACGCCGGTGGCTTCGGCTTCGGTGGCGCAGGTGCATTTCGCGGTTTTGCCCAATGGTACGGAGGTGGCGGTCAAGGTGCTGAGGCCCGGGATCGAGAAAGTGATCGATTATGATATCGGTCTGCTGGAGGTCGCCGCGGCCCTGCTGGAGAAAACTTGGCCCGGAAGTCGCCGCCTGAAGCCGCGCGAGGTGGTCGCCGAGTTCAGCAAGTCGTTGCGCGATGAGCTCGACTTGATGCGCGAGGCCGCCAATTGCGCGCAATTGCGCCGCAATTTCAAGAATTCGCCGCTTTTGCTCGTGCCCGAGGTGTATTGGGATTGGTGCGGCTCCCGCGTGATGGTGATGGAGCGTATGCGGGGGACGCCGATTTCGCAGGTTCCCGTGTTGCTCGAACAGGGGATCGATCTCAAGGATTTGTCGCGCGCCGGGGTGGAAATATTCTTCACCCAGGTGTTCCGCGATGGCTTTTTCCATGCGGATATGCATCCGGGCAATATCTTCGTGCACCGCGATGGCCGTTATGTCGCGCTCGATTTCGGCATCATGGGGACGCTGGAGGATGGCGACAAGAATTATCTGGCGCGCAATTTCCTCGCCTTTTTCAAGCGCGATTACCGCCGCGTGGCGCTGGCGCATATCGAGGCGGGATGGGTGCCGCCGCATACGCGGGTCGATGAGTTCGAGGCCGCCATCCGCACGGTGTGCGAGCCGATTTTCGATCGCCCGCTCAAGGATATTTCTTTCGGCAAGACGTTGTTGCGGCTTTTCCAGACCGCGCGCCGTTTTGAAATGGAGGTGCAGCCTCAACTCGTCCTGTTGCAAAAAACGTTGCTCAACATAGAGGGGCTGGGACGCCAGCTCGATCCCGAGCTCGATTTGTGGAAAACCGCGAAGCCTTTTCTCGAACGCTGGATGCAGGAACAGATCGGCTGGCGGGCGCTGCTGCGCGAAATGAAGGATGAGGCGCCGGGGTGGGCGAGTATTTTGCCGCGCCTGCCGCGCCTTGCGCATCAGGCCCTGAACGACAGTCATCAGCGGCATGCCGCGTTTCAGGAACGCCTTGATAAAATCGCTTGCCAGCAACGGCGGGACGCCCGCCTGTTCGGCGCGCTGGTCATTGCGTTGCTGGCGCTCGAAATCTGGCGTTTTTTCGGCTGAATCCTTTCGTTTCGCCATCTCCCCCGGGTTGGTTGCATTCTTGTTAAACTGCCGCCGCTTTCGATCGACGTTTTGCCGGAATAACCGCCATGCTGCTCAAGCTCGTTGTCGCTTATCTGGTCGTCTCCATTGGTATCGGCCTCTTTGCCGCGGCAAAGGTGCATAACGCCCGCGATTACATTACCGCCGGACGCCATCTGCCAATGTCCGTGGTCTTGGCAATGGTGTTCGCCACCTGGTTCGGCTCCGAAACCGTGCTCGGCAATTCGGGGACATTCTTGCAGGAGGGGGTGAGCGGGCTGATTTCCGATCCCCTTGGCGCGGGGGTGTGCCTGATGTTGTTCGGGCTTTTTTTCGCCCGCCCGCTTTACCGCATGAATCTCCTGACCCTGGGGGATTTTTTCCGGCAACGTTATAGCCGCGGCATCGAGCTGGTATTGTCGCTTTGTATCGTCGTCTCTTATCTTGGCTGGGTGGGGGCGCAGATCACCGCGCTCGGCCTGGTGTTCGACCTGCTCTCGCACGGGGCGATCGACAAGGAGGCGGGCATGATGATCGGCGCGGCGGTGGTGCTGCTTTACACCTTGCTGGGCGGGATGTGGTCGGTGGCGGTCACCACCTTCGTGCAGATGATCGTGATCGTGGCGGGGCTGTTCTACGTCACCTGGATCGCCAGCGACATGGCGGGCGGGGTCTCCGGCGTGCTGGAGCACGCCGCCGCGGCGGGCAAGTTCGACCTGCTCTCCGGCGCGGGCGCGCGCGACATCCTGACCTGGGGGGCGGCCTTTTTCACCATGGCGCTCGGCTCCATTCCACAGCAGGACGTGTTCCAGCGGGTCAATTCTTCCGGCAACGAACGTATCGCGGTATGGGGCACGACGCTGGGCGGCATGGCCTACATCGTTTTCGCGCTCGTGCCGGTCTATCTCGCCTACACCGCGCAACTCATCGACCCGGTCATGACGGCGGAGGTCTCGCTGGACGATACCCAGAAGATCATGCCGGCGCTCATCATGAACCACACGTCCTTCGTGACGCAGGTGATCTTTTTCGGCGCGTTGCTGTCGGTCATCATGAGTACCGCCTCGGGGACGCTGCTCGCGCCTTCGGTGACTTTTTCCGAAAACGTGCTCAAGGGGTTCTTCCCCGCCATGACCGACCAGCAGTTCTTGTGGACATCGCGCCTGACCGTGGTGGTTTTTACCCTGATCGTCACCTGCTACGCGCTCAATTCCAACGCCAGTATCCACGAGATGGTCGAGCGCGCCTACCGCATCACGCTGGCCGGGGCGTTCGTGCCGCTCGTGGCCGGGGTGTTCTGGAAACGGGCCAACAACCCGGGCGGCATGCTGGCCATCTGCCTGGGGCTGGGGACGTGGATCGGCGGCGAGGCGCTGATCTACATGGAAGTCCTGTCCGACATCATCGAACCGCAGCTTTACGGACTCGCGGCGAGCGCGGCGGGCATGCTGCTGGGCGTTTTCTTCTGCGCGCGCCCGGCGAAAGAAGCGAATCCGCCGGCGGGCGCCCCGCGTGCGCAGGCGTGAATGGCGCGCCGCCGCCGGTATGCGCGCCCTTGATCCGCATCAAGGCGGGCGCGCGGCGGGGCCGTTAAGGTCGCGGGATTTTCTCATCCACGGGGGCGGTCAGTGACTGCGGCGCGCAAAATCGAACTTGTCTGCCCCGCCGGCGGCTTGCCGGCGCTCGAGGCGGCGGTCGACAACGGCGCGGATTGCGTCTATTTCGGCTTCAAGGACGCAACCAACGCGCGCAATTTCACCGGCCTCAATTTCGATCTCGATCAAATCCGCGCCGGCATCGCCTATGCGCACCGCCAGCGCCGCAAGGTGCTGCTCGCGCTCAATACCTACCCGCTCGCGCACAACCAAGGCAGTTGGCGCGCGGCGGTCGACCGCGCTGCCGAACTGGGCGTCGACGCGATCATCATGGCCGATCCCGGCCTGATGGCCTATGCCGCCCGTGCGTACCCCAGGCTGCGCCTGCATTTGTCGGTGCAGGGATCGGCGACCAGTTACGAGGCGATCAATTTCTACCACGAGCGTTTCGGCATCCAGCGCGTGGTGTTGCCGAGGGTGCTGTCGCTGGCGCAAGTCGGGCAACTCGCCGCCAATACCCCCGTGGAGATCGAGGTGTTCGGTTTCGGCAGCCTGTGCGTAATGGTCGAGGGGCGCTGCGCGCTGTCGGCCTACGCCACCGGCAAGTCGCCCAACTGCCACGGCGCGTGCTCGCCGGATGCGTTCGTGCGCTGGGCGCAGACGCCGCGCGGCATGGAGACCCGCCTGAACGGCATCCTCATCGACCGCTATGCCGATGGCGAGCGCGCCGGTTATCCGACCTTGTGCAAGGGGCGCTTCACGGTCGACGGCGAAACTTACTACGCCATCGAGGAACCGGCCAGCCTCAACACCCTGGAATTGCTCCCCGGCCTCGCCGCCGCCGGAGTGACGGCGATCAAGATCGAAGGGCGGCAGCGCAATCCGGCCTACGTCGGCCAGGTAACGAAAGTCTGGCGCGCCGCGCTGGACGCGCTCGCGCGCGACGGCGAAGGTTTTGCCGCGCGGCCAGCGTGGATGGCCGAACTCAACAAGGTGTCCGAAGGGCAGAGCCATACGCTGGGCGCGTACTATCGCCCGTGGAAATAAAAAAGCAAAAAAGGCCATCCGGCGCGATGAAACTCTCCCTTGGCCCCCTGCTTTACTACTGGCCCCGGCAAAAGACGCTCGATTTCTACGCCGAAGTCGCCGCTGGCGACGCGGTGGACATCGTTTACCTCGGGGAAACCGTGTGCTCGCGCCGTCATGAATTGCGCCTGGAAGACTGGCTCGACATTGCCGCCCGGCTGACCGCCGCCGGCAAGGAAGTCGCGCTCTCCACGCAAGCCCTGATCGAATCGGAATCCGACCTCAGGACGCTGCGCCGGATCACGGGCGCGACGGCCTTCCGCATCGAGGCCAACGACATGGGCGCGGTCAGGCTATTGGCCGCCGCCGGACGCCGCGACTGGATCGCCGGGCCGACGCTCAACGTCTTCAACCCCGCCACGCTGGCCTTGCTCGTCGACGAAGGCGCGCGCCGCTGGGTGGCCCCGCCCGAGATGGCCGGAGAAAACGTGGCCGCCCTGCGCGCCGGCATGCCGCGGCCCATCGAAACCGAAATCTTCGCCCATGGCCGCCTGCCGCTGGCCTATTCCGCGCGCTGCTTTACCGCCCGGCACTACAACCTGCAAAAGGACACCTGCGAATTCCGCTGCCTGCGCGACCAGGATGGCATGGTCTTGCGCACGCGCGAGGGCGAACCTTTCCTGACCCTCAACGGCATCCAGACCCAATCGGCGCGCGTCCACAATTTGCTCGCCGACTTACCCGCCATCGCGGGGCGCGCCGAAATCCTGCGCATCAGTCCGCAGGGCGCGCACACGCTGGAGATTGCCGCGCTCTTTCGCGCGGCGCTCGACGCGCGCCTTGCGCCGCCAGCCGCCTTCGCCGCCAGCCTGGCGCTGATCCCGGAAGCGCCCTGCAACGGTTTCTGGCATGGACGGCCAGGACACGAGCGCGCCCCCGCCGCGCCGGTCGCGCCAATCGCGCCCGAAGAAGCCATTTCCTTGGCCGCGCCCGCCGTTGCCGCCCCGCGGCTTCCCGCTCCCGCCGCCACATCCGGCTCCACGCCCGCGCCGCTTCGCCTGCTGCCCGCCAGCGCGCGCGCGCGGCTGGCGCAAAAACTGCGCGAAGTGCGCATTCCCGCGTTCACCGTGCCCGCGCCGCTCGCCCGGCTCGGCGCGCGCCTGCCGCAACTCCCGCCCGCGCTGGCCTTGACCGTGGCGCTCAACCTCGCACCGCAAGCCATGCTGCCGCGCGCCGTCCTGTCGCCCCTTGCCGGACGGCGCCTGCGCGTGTGTGTGCTCGATGCCGGAGTCAACCTCGACTTCACGCTTGGCGCGAACGGGCGTTTCTACCCCTGCCGCGCCGGGATGCCCGCCGACCTGGCGATCTCCGCCGCGCTGCGCGACTTCATCGCCCTGGCCCTGCGCGAAGAAGACGCCGACACCCTGTTCTTCAGCCGCCGCCTGCGCATGGAAGGCGATACCGGACTGGGCGTACTGGTCAAAAACACGCTCGATGCCGTCGATTGGAATATCTTCCGCTGAAAGCCGGAACGATTGGCGACGCTGTGCACTGGATGGAACGCACTGGATTGCCGCGCTCGCAATTTCCAGGCCATATACCGCCTTTACACCCAAAAGCGCTGCGACTAGAATGCCTGGCGAGCGTCATGACTCAAACTTGGAACCGCTCAACATATTCCCAACCACTATCGAGGCAAACGCATCATGGCTACGTTCAAGCAGGGCGGCAACGATTTTCCAGCAATCGGCATCCTTCCCGGAAAAGCCGCGCCCGGACGGAATTGGGCGCGGAACGCGATGTTCGCCGCGGTCGCAATCGCGCTGGCCGCGTGCCACAGCGCCGGAAAGCAAGACAAACCGGATAGTAGCGCCGCCGCTTCCGTTGAAACAGGCCGTGGTGAAGACGCCTCGCCCGGCGCGCGCGCGCAAGCCGCCGGAGCGCTTCTCGACAAAAGCGTTGCCTTGGTACAACAAGGCAAGACAGAGGAGGCCAGAGCCATCTGTGACGAGATCATCCGCCTCTACGGCGAGGACGCCTCGCCGGCCATGCGCGAGCCAGTCGCCACAGCGCTCTTCCACAAAGGCTGGGTCTTGGGAAGTCAAGGCAAGGCCGAAGAAGCCATCGCCATCTACGACGAGGTTATTCGCCGCCACGGCGAGGACGCCTCGCCCGGCGTGCGCGGGCAAGTCGCCAAAGCGAACCTCAACAAAGGCTGGACCCTGATGCGACAAGGCAAGACCACGGAAGCCGCCGCCATCCTCGACGAACTCGTCCGCCGTTACGGCGAGGACGCCTCGCCCGCCGCGCGCGAGGCGGTCGCCATGGCAATTTTCAACAAGAGCGAAATCCTGATGAAGCAAGACAAGACCGGGGAAGCCACCGCCCTTCTCGACGAAGTCGTCCGCCGCTACGGCGAGGACACCCTGCCTGCCGTGCGCGAGCGCGTCGCCATGGCGCTTTCCGGCAAGGGCATGACCTTGGTGGAGAAACAAAGCAAGGCCGAAGAAGCCATCGCCGCCTTCGACGAGATCGTTCGCCGTTACGGCGAGGATGATTCTCCCGGCGTGCGCGAACAAGTCGCCAAGGCGCTTTTCAGCAAAGCCTGGACCTTGGGAAGTCAAGGCAAGGCCGGAGAAGCCATCGCCATCTACGATGAGGTCATCCTCCGCCACGGCGAGGATGCCTCGTCCGGCGTGCGCGGGCAAGTCGCCAAAGCGAACCTCAACAAAGGCTGGAGCCTGATGCAACAAGGCAAGATCGCGGAAGCCGCCGCCATCCTGGACGAACTCGCCCGCCGTTACGGCGAGGACGCCTCGCCCGCCGCGCGCGAGGCGGTCGCCATGGCAATTTTCAACAAGAGCGAAATCCTGATAAAGCAAGACAAGACCGGGGAAGCCACCACCCTTCTCGATGAAGTCGTCCGCCGCTACGGCGAGGACGACTCGTCCGGCATACGCGAAACGGTCGCCAGAGCGCGCGACCGCAAAGCCCGGCTTTCACGATAGTCCGCGGCGCGATACAGGGCGGGCGAGGGGAGTTCCCGCCCTCCGTCCCGCCCTCCACCGCGCCCGGGCCGCCCTCCCTCGCAAGCGGAGAAGGGGAGTTCATCAGGAGAATTCGCCATTGCAAAAAACCTCTCCCTCCTCGTCATTGCCAGGGCCGCAGGCCCGTTGCAAACCAGTTCGTTTCATTCGGCGCGCAGCGCCGCTGGCTAAAAAGGGGGAAGAAAGAGCGGGACGCCTGTCCACTCTCCGCCGCCAAGAAAACAGCGTCGATACTCTCCACATGGAACGAACTGGATTGCCACGTCGCTGCGCTCCTCGCAATGACGAGTTCTTACGATGAACTCCCCTCCCCCGCTTGCGGGCATAGGTATCTACACACCCCGGAATTCGGTTACATTCTGTCGGTATGAGACAGAATTTACGGATGCTCGACTGAACAGTCGATACCAGAAGCTGGTGATGAGCCATGGCAACTGC
>JAIRLA010000265.1 GCA_031259795.1 Azoarcus sp. | reverse complement strand
AAAGGATTATCCTTCCCCGTCCGGGCGGCGGAGGCGGGAAGGGGGCGTTGTTCCACACGAAGCGGCGCTGACATGACTTTCGGGTGCGAGATCCCCGGATTGGAAACACGGCGCGGCGGCCATCGCGCTGGCGAACAGTTGAGGTAAAGAAACATGGCGGTCAATCTGACAACACCAAATCCAGCCGGACTGCCGGCGGTTGCCGGGGTGCGGCTGGGCGTGGCGGAAGCGGGCATACGCAGGGCCGGGCGGCGCGACCTGACGGTCATCGAACTGGCGCCGGGCAGTCATGTGGCGGGCGTTTTCACGCAGAACCGTTTCTGCGCCGCGCCCGTCATGGTGTGCCGGGAACATTTGGCGGCGGGCGGCGGCATCCGCGCCCTGGTCATCAACACCGGCATCGCCAACGCGGGCACGGGCGAACAGGGCCTGGCCGACGCCCGCGCCGCTTGCCGGGCGCTGGCGGAGACGCTCGCCATCGCGCCTCATCAGGTCTTGCCGTTTTCCACCGGGGTGATTCTGGAGCCATTGCCCATGGATCGCCTGCTCGCCGCGCTGCCGCGCGCGGCGGCGGACGCGCGGGCCGATGGCTGGTTCGACGCCGCGCACGCGATCATGACGACCGATACCGTCGCCAAGGCCGCCTCGCGGCGGATCGAGATCGACGGCAGGACGGTCACCATCACCGGCATCGCCAAGGGCGCGGGCATGATCCATCCCGGCATGGCGACTATGCTGGGCTTCATCGCCTGCGACGCGGCGGTGAGCCAGCCAGCGCTCGAGGCGATCGTCCGCGAAGCGGCGGACGCTTCATTCAACAGCATTACCGTCGATGGCGACACATCGACCAATGATTCTTTCATCGTCATCGCCACCGGGCGGGCGGGCAATGACGAAATCGCGGCCAGCGGCGCCGGATTCCGCGCGCTTGCCGACGCCATTGGCGCGGTCGCCGTGCGTCTGGCGCAAGCCATCGTCCGCGACGGCGAGGGCGCCACCAAATTCATGAGCATCGTGGTCGAAGGCGGCGCGAGCCGCGAGGAATGCCGCCGCGTCGCCTACGCCGTGGCGCATTCGCCGCTCGTCAAGACCGCTTTTTTCGCTTCCGATCCCAATCTGGGCCGCATTCTCGCCGCCATCGGCTACGCCGGCATCGCCGATCTCGATGTCGGCCGTCTGCGCGTCTGGCTCGGCAACCCGGACGAGGAAACGCTCGTCGCCGAACGCGGCGGCCGGGCGGCGGCTTATGCCGAGGAGACGGGCGCGAGAATCATGGAAAACGCCGAACTCACCGTGCGCGTCGATCTGGCGCGCGGGCAGGCCAGGGCGACGGTGTGGACATGCGATCTTTCTTACGATTACGTGAAGATCAACGCCGACTACCGTTCATGAATTGCTCATGAATTGCTCATGAACCGTCCGCGCTCGCCGCGGGAAGCCGTCGGGCGCGAGCCGTCCGTTGCATGACAGGACGCCGCGCTCGATCTCAATGCAAGGTCTTCGGCATCGCCAGCATGAACGCCGGAATTTCCGCCTCGAAGCGCTGGCCGTCGTCGGTCTCCATCAGATAACTGCCCTGCATCGTCCCCACCGGAGTTTCGAGCGCGCAGCCGCACGAATAACGAAACACTTCGCCGGGAACGAGGCGGGGTTGTTCGCCAATGACGCCCTGTCCGTGAATTTCCTGCACCCGGTCGGCGCCATCGGTGATGATCCAGTGGCGGCTGATGAGCCTTGCCGCCATCGTCCCGGTGTTGCGGATGGTGACGTGATAGACGAAGGCGAAATGATCCTCGCCGGGGCAGGACTGGGCGGGGACGAATTCAGCGACGGCTTCGATGCTGATGCTGTGCGGCGCGGGCGTCTTCACGCAGGCGGACTCCCATGAAGAAACCGCCGGCTCGCGATCCGGGCCGGTGGAATGACTGGAATGGCCGGGGATTCCGGCCCGGAACGAGAGCGGGCCGGATCAGGGCGGTAAAATAACATTTTGTCCGGAAGATCCGCCATGCCTGTTTCTGTTCTCACCGCCCTTTCCCCGCTCGATGGCCGTTATCACGACAAGGTCGCGGAGTTGCGCGATTGTTTTTCCGAGCACGGCCTGATCCGCAACCGGGTGCGGGTGGAAGTGGCGTGGTTGAAGGCGCTCGCCGCCGAAGCCGCGCTTGCCGAAATCGCGCCCTTCTCGCCCGCGGCCGTGGCCGAACTCGACGCCGTGGCGGCGCAGTTCAGCGAAGCCGACAGCGCGGCGGTAAAGGAAATCGAGGCCGCCACCAACCACGATGTCAAGGCAATGGAATACTGGCTCAAGAAGCGCCTGGGCCATAACGCCGAAATACTGAAAGCCGCCGAATTCATACATTTCGCATGCACGTCCGAAGACATCAATAATACCTCGCATGCGCTGATGCTGCGGGCCGGGCGCGACGGCGCGCTTCTGCCCGCGCTCGACGGCGTGATCGCGCGCCTGCGCGAACTCGCCCACCGCCATGCCGATCTGGCGATGCTGTCGCGCACCCATGGCCAGCCCGCCAGTCCGACGACGCTGGGCAAGGAAATGGCCAACATCGCCGCGCGCCTGCTGCGCGCGCGGGACAAGATCGCGCGGGTCGGCCTTACCGCCAAATTCAACGGCGCGGTGGGCAATTACAACGCCCATCTCGCGGCCTGGCCAGCCTTCGACTGGGAGACGTTCAACCGCCGTTTCATCGAATCGCTCGGGCTGGAATTCAATTCCCATACGATCCAGATCGAGCCGCACGACGCCATGGCGGAACTGTTCGATGCCATGGCCCGCGCCAACACCATTCTCATCGACGCCTGCCGCGACATCTGGATGTATATCTCGCTCGGCTATTTCCGGCAAAAGCTCCGGGAAGGCGAAGTCGGCTCCTCGACCATGCCGCACAAGGTCAACCCGATCGACTTCGAGAACGCCGAAGGCAATTTCGGCGTCGCCAACGCCGTGTTGCGCCATTTTTCCGAAAAACTGCCGCTTTCACGGATGCAGCGCGACCTGACCGATTCCACCGTGTTGCGCAACATGGGCGTGGGTTTCGGCCATGGCGTGCTTGGCGCGGCCAGCATGCGGCGCGGCCTGGACAAGCTCGAAGCCGATCCGGCGCGGCTCGCCGCCGATCTCGACGCCTGCTGGGAAGTGCTCGCCGAGCCTGTGCAAACGGTGATGCGCCGCTTCGGCATCGCCAACCCCTACGAGCAACTCAAGGCCCTGACGCGCGGCAAGGGCATCAGCCGCGAGGCCCTGCGCGAATTCATCGCCGCCCTCGCCATCGCGCCGGAAGAGCGCGAGCGCCTGCTGTCGATGACCCCGGCGAGCTACACCGGCAAGGCCGCCGAACTGGCGCGGCGGATCTGAGGAAGGGGGAAAATCGAAATGAGTTTTTCCGAAACGCTCAAGACCCTGCCCGGCATCTCGCATCTGGCGGCCATGAATCTCATCGACACCCACGGCATGGTGGCGTCGACGATAGAAAACAAGCCCGGCCAGGCGGGTTCGCTCGCCGTCTACAATCACCTTGCCCAGCTCTATGGCGCGATTACGCCGGAAGCGGCGAAAAAAGGGCTGGAACTGTACGGCGAGCACAGCGAGGACGCCCGCCAGAATCCCGGGCGGCACCCCAATATCGACCGCCTGATCGGCCTCGCCGAGCGCGGCGAAACCTTGCGGGTGAAACAGGTGTTCGCGGTATGAACGCCGCGTGACGGCGCATGAAAAAAGCGGCCTCGCGGGCCGCTTTTTCCGGTCAGGATTTTTATTTTACGAAAACCGCCCGCGCCCCGCGCCTGTTGCGCCGCCGGGCCGCGAGCAAGCCCGTCGCGCCCAAGCCAAGCAGGATCAGGCTTGCCGGTTCAGGCACGCCGGAAGAAGGAGGAGGCGTCAATCCCATGATGCCGACCGTGAGACCATGCCAGTATTCACTTGTATGGGTGAAGGTGATGGAAGTGAAATCGCCCACCAACTGGATGATTCCATGCAGCTCACCGACGCCATCGAACGAATTGGCGGTGGTATTGGCGAAAGAACCTTCTCCCCAATAACCCGGACCGGAGCCCAGATATTCTATCTGTGTTCCCGGGGCGAATTCCACATGATTCCCGTTCCAGCTTGCCAGCGCCAGGATGGGGTTGTGAACAGCTTGGGTGAAGGTGATGGTAACCGTCCCGGCAGGGTCCAGGGCAATGATGCCGGAACCACCGGGCGCGTTATCGACAACGGGACTTTGATAGGTTGAAGGATTGGTCCAGTAATTGATGCCGCCGCCCGTGTGGGAAGCACCCGCCAGAGGCGACGAACTACTGAGCCCCAAACCGATGGTTTCATTGCCGACGTTGATCACTCCAGCCGCGGAGCTATTGCCAATGGATACCCAGTCCGCCCAGGATACAGGGGCGGCCTGCGCCGTCTGGGAAGCCAGGCCCAACACCGCCGTGGCCGCCAGGGTACCGAGAGATATCTTCAACATTTTTCGCACCTTTCTTTCTGATGGGGAGGCGAAGAGGAATTGCCGCGGTTACTTCAGCAATTCGCATGCCTGATTTTGCAAACAATTGAAAATAAACGATATTATGAAGCGTGGACTTTGCGGGGAACGCATCATGTAAAAAAAAACGACACCCGCCATCGTCCATGGAGCATCATCCTGGAGTCCCGCCTCATGCTCCCCTCCCCCCGTTCTGTACACTTTGGGGGCGGGGTGGTTTTCAGTCGACGTAATCCTCTATCATTGAGGGCGGCACGCCCGGTAATCTATCGATGGCTTTTACAAGCGCGCCCTCACCGACAAGTTCCGACAGGGCGATGACGATGTCGGATTGCTGTTTGATCGCCTGAATCTGCTTTTTCCCGCCCCGCAAAATCAGGATGTGATGCGGCCCAAGGCGGCGACAAGATCGGCAAGTCTCGGGTCTTTCAATTGCTTTGCTTCCATTTCAAACTCCTTTCTCGATTGGTTGGTGCTGTCTGGAAGGCCGCCAGACTTTCGGCTTCGGCGCGGGACATCTCGCCATCAAATGCCATGATCGCGGCCCGTTCCTCGAAGGCTTCCCGGTCGGTCGGGCTGGTAGTCGCCACCGGGTAAAGCTGGTTCATGTGTTGCTGGTTCATGTGTTTTTTCGGGGTAACAGGTGTTACATCTCGATTGTTCCGCGC
>JAIRLA010000259.1 GCA_031259795.1 Azoarcus sp. | reverse complement strand
TGACCGTCGCTAGCTATTTCGGGTTGTGTAGATACCTATGCTGCGGGGGGCGAGGGAATTCCTTTGGGCATGGGGAGTTCTTTGGATGGGGGGGGATTCTTTGGACATGGGGAATTCTTTGGATGGGGGAAGTCCTTTGGGAAGAACTCGTCGATGCGTTCCTCGCAATGACGAGGTGGGGGAAGGGCTTTCGCGATGACGGGGTGGGGGGGAAAGGCTTTCGCAATGACGAATTCTTCCGATGGATTCCCCCTGTCCGATGGACTCCCCCTGTCCCGATGAACTTCCCTCCACCGCTTGGCGGGCGAGAGGGTGGCCCGTCAGGGCCGGGAGAGGGTTTCGTTCCATGCGGAGCGTAGCGACGCTGATTTCTTGCGGTGGAGAAATGGACAAGCGCCTTCCTTCCTTCCCCCCTTTTTTATCCAGCGGCGCTGCGCGCCGGATGGTTGGAAGCCCTCTCCCGGCCTTCGGCCACCCTCCCCCGCAAGCGGGGGAGGGAAGTTCATCGGGAGAACTCGTCATTGCGAGGGCCGCAGGCCCGTGGCAATCCAGTTCGTTCCACGCGGAGCAAAGCGACGCTGAATAAAAAAAGAGGAAAAAGGAACGGGACGTCCGCCCCCCATCGCAAAGAACCTGCGCGTATTGCCGGAATTACCCGTTACCAGACACTTACCGCCGTTCGTCCGTTGTATCCTGTTGCGACGTCCCGGTTTTCGGCTTTTCGCCGTTCGCCATGCGGATGATGTTGTCCAATATCCGTTCCAGCAGGCGGATGCCGTGCTCCAGATCGCTTTCGCCGATATTCTTCAGCATGGCCTCGCGCAGCCGGGCGATTCCGGTCTCGATCTTGTCGACCAATGCCATGCCCGCCGGGGTAATCACGATATTGTTCTGGCGTCGATCCCGGGGATTCATTTGCCGTTTCAGCAGATCGCGCTTTTCCATGCGATCCAGAAGACGAACCAGATGTGATGTTTCGATGTCGAGCTGCGATGCCAGCATGTATTGGTTGTAGCGGGTATCCTTGAAATGCAGGTACCAAAGGATTTGCCAGGCGATGATATTCATGTCCCAGGTGCGCAGGTGCGCATCCAGATGCGCGCTCCACAGGGAAGCGACCCGCTGCAAGAGCCTGGCGAAAGTATATTGTTGATGCATGTCCGGTTACTTGGATCGTATTGATCGGGCGGCGGCGCGGGGATCAGAAAAGGAAGGGGCTGGCCGGAGCCGGGCGGGAAATCTCGCTGTCTGTCCGCTGTTGGTCCATGCCGCCACGACGATCGGGATTGCCGCGCCGGTCGGGATTGCCGCGGCGGTCGGCGCTACCGCGGCGATCGGGATTGCCGCGCCGGTCGGCGTAATGTTTGAAGAATCGATTCGGAGCGGCATGCCGCGCTCCCGGGCGCTTTGCCGGGGTTCCCCGCGCTTCCGGATCTTCGTCGTTCGCTATCCCGGCCGCATTGTCCAGTATTTGCTCCAGCAGGCGTATGCTGCTTCCCAGATCGGCGGGGGCAATATCCGCCAGCACGGCGCCGCGCAAGCTGGCGACTTCGGCGTCGATCTCTTCGACCAGGGCCAATCCGGCAAGCGTGATTGCTATGTGATTCTGGCGCCGGTTCCGCGCATCCACCTGCCGTTTGACCAGATCGCGCTGCTCCATGCGATCCAGCAGACGCGCCAGATACGATGTTTCAATGTCGAGCCGCGATGCGAGCATGTGCTGGTTGTACTGGATGTCTCCGGAATGCAGGAGCCGCAGGATTTGCCAGGAGACCACGTTGACATCCCGGGGATGCAGACGCGTCTCCAGATGCGCGAGCCAGGAAGTGGCGGTACGGTGCAGGAGGCGGGAAAAAATGGATTTCTTTTGCATGGATTCCCCCCGGATTCGGTCGATGAAATCATGATTATGCGGATAGTGTCATAAGTATGGACGTTTTACAATGAGTACGACAACGCGATCCGATAACCGGTCGATTCGTTCCGGGCGGAACGGCGGGATGCCTCGTGGAGTCTGCTCCGGACGGCTCTGGATGGGATGATGCGCCAGCGCGGCCCCGCCGTGAAGCGCGGGGCCGCCAGCCTTCATCTTTTTCAGTCTTCAAAAGCGAAAAAATCGCCGTTTACGATGCGCATCAGTTTCATGTGCTTCTCGCGGCGCAGCGCGCCCTGGCTCTTTTCGTGGATTTCCGTGCCGCGCCGCATTTTCGCCGCGTGGGCGAAAGGATTTCGCGGCGCGGGAGAGGGCGGAAGCAGCAGGCGTTCTTCGCGTTGATGACGTTGTTTTCGGGTCATGATGAGTGTCCTGCATGTGCGGGCCTCGCGCGTTCCGGCGGGCCCGGCGGGATGATCGGGTTGCGTGTTTCATTTCAGTCATGGTCTGTATGGCAGGCATATTCGTTCTCCTTTGTCTTCGTTGATGATTGCTGGAAATTCAGCCCTTGACGCAAAGCACTTGCTTCAGGGTGTGGACGATTTCCACGAGGTCATCCTGATTGGCCATCACCTCGTCGATGTCCTTGTATGCGCCAGGAATTTCGTCGATCACGCCGTGATCCTTGCGGCATTCAACGCCTTCTGTCTGCGCGGCGAGATCGCGCAGGTCGAAATGCCGCTTTGCCTTGCTGCGGCTCATGCGGCGACCCGCGCCGTGCGAGCAGGAGCAGTAGGACGCCGAATTCCCCAGTCCGCGCACGATGAAGCTCTTGGCGCCCATGCTGCCGGGGATGATGCCCAGTTCGCCCGCGCTCGCGCGGATCGCGCCTTTGCGCGTGATGTAAAGACGGCTGCCGAAGTGATCTTCGCGCGCGACATAATTGTGGTGGCAATTGATCGCTTCCGCGCTCACTTTGAAGGACGGCAGGCCGGGGGCGAGGCTTTCCAGCGTCAGCGCGAGCAGCATGCGGCGGTTTTCCATGGCGTAGTCCTGCGCCCAGTCGAGCGCTTCCACATAGTCGTCGAAAAGCGCGCTGCCCTCGCCCAGATAGGCGAGGTCCTTGTCCGGCAAGGCGATTCCCCGGCGGCGTATGTCTTTTTGCGCGGCGGCGATGAAATAACGCCCGATGACGTTGCCGATGCCGCGGCTGCCGGAGTGCAGCATCACCCAGACTTGCCCGGCTTCATCGAGACAAAGTTCGATGAAGTGGTTGCCGCCGCCCAGTGTACCCAGTTGGCAAGCCCAGGTCTCGTTGAAGCGCCGCTGCATTTTCATGATTCCGGGATGTTTGCCGACAATGACATCAAGCCTGTCCGACATGCGCCGCGCTTGGCGCGCGTGGGCGCTGCCTTGCACTTTGCTGCGTTCGTGCTGATTGAATCCGACCGGTACAGCGGCTTCGATGGCGGAACGGATGCCGTGCAGATTGTCGGGCAGATCGCGGGCGTTGAGGGTCAGGCGCACCGCGCACATGCCGCAGCCGATGTCGACTCCGACCGCCGCCGGGATGATGGCGGCAATGGTCGGGATGACCGAGCCGACCGTCGCGCCCTTGCCCACGTGGACGTCGGGCATGGCGGCGATGTGATGCGGGACGATGGATAGCCGCGACAGGTTGATGAGCTGTTGCAGCGCGTCGTTTTCCAGTTCGCGCGTCCAGATTTTGATGGGCACGCGCCCTTTGTTCAGGGTCAATTGAATGGCCATGATTTTCCTTGCTTCTTTCGATGGGCCGGACGCCGCCGCGGCGATGTCCGGGGGTGTAAATAAAAAGCCCCGGCGGGCGCCAGGGCTTTTGTCGAAAAGAAGCATGATCGAAAAACATCGCTGCGACAGCGCTATGTTTTCTCATGGATTTCCGGCCTGGCTCGGGGCGGCTGATGCGACCCGGGCCGGAAGTTCATGTCCGCGGCTCCAGGCGCATCAGCGCGTGGTAAAGACTCCTTCTGGTCTGTGGCGGGACATGGAAACCTCCTCGGAAAAGCGGAACAAAGTCAAAGTGGAGCGCAGTGTATGGAGGCGCTTCGCGTTTGTCAAAAGGTTTTTCCGTGGGTGTCAGATCCAGACAGCTTTGCCATTTGGAATCCATTCCAATAGGCTCGCCTTGAATCGCCGCATGGATTACCGCGTTGCTTCTCGCAATGACGAAGGGGGGCGGCTTTTGCAATGGTGAGGGTGGAGGGGCTTTCGTAATGGCGAGTTCTTCCGATGGACTTCCCTCCCCCGCTTGGCGGGCGAGAGGGTGCCCGAAGGCGGGAGAGGGCTTCGTGTCAAACGGCGCGCAGCGCCGCTGGATAAGGACGATGGCGCGCGTGCACTCCAGGCGCGGCAAGCGCGACGGTCTCCCCGCTTTCCCGTTCGGCCGGGGACGGCGCTTATTTTTTCTCCGTCCGGCCTGTTTGCCGGAACGCTTCCGCCAGCCGGGCCAGACGCGCCGTCGAGGCGTCCTGCGCGCCAGCCTCTCCCGCCGCCAGCGCGCGCGCCATTTCCTTGCCGAGTTCCACGCCGTACTGGTCGAACGGGTTGATGCCCCATATCCAGCCTGCCACGAACACCTTGTGTTCGTAGAGGGCGAGCAGGACGCCGAGGTGGAAGGCGTCGAGCCGGGGCAGGAGCAGGGCGGTGCTGGGCTGTCCGCCCGCGCTGGTCAGATGGGGGGCGAGGCGTTCGATTTCGGCGGCGGGCAGGCCGCGATGGGCGAGCGCGGCGCGGGCGGCGTCGAGCGCGCGGCCCGCCATCAGCGCGGCGGCCTGGGCGAGGGCGTTGTCGACGAGGGCGCGCTGGCGCGGTTCGTCGCCGCCCACCGGGACGATGAAATCGAGCGCCGCCGCGCGGGTGCCCTGATAGAGCAGTTGGTGGAACGCATGCTGGCCAACAGTGCCAGCGCCGCCCCAGACGATGGGCGCGGTGGCGGTTTCGGTCTGGCTGCCGTCGCGCAGGGTACGTTTGCCGTTGCTTTCCATTTCGAGTTGCTGGAGCCAAGCCGGGAAGCTGCGCAGGCCTTGCGCGTAGGGCAGCGCGGCGAGGTTCTGGATGTGGAGGAAGCTGGCGTTCCACAGTCCGGCCAGGCCGAGCCAGACGGGCAGGTTGCGCTCGAAGGGGGCGGAGCGGAAGTGTTCGTCCATTGTCCGCCCGCCAGCGAGGAAGGCGTCGAAGGCGGCCTCGCCGATGGCGGCGAGTACGGGCAAGCCGGTCGCGGACCAGACGGAATAACGCCCGCCGACCCATTCGGGGAGCGGGAACACCCGTTCGGGGGGAATGCCGAACGCGGCGGCGGCTTCGGGCGCGTTGCTGATCGCGGCGAAATGCGCGCCGATGCCGGCTTTTTCGCCGAGCGCCGCGCGCAGCCAGCGGCGGGCGGCGTCGGCGTTGGCGAGGGTTTCCGCCGTGCCGAAGCTCTTGGAGGAAACGACGAACAGGGTGGTCGCGGCGTCGGCGCGGGCGAGCGCGGCATCGAGTTCGCGCGGGTCGATGTTGGCGACGAAATCGACCTGGAGCGCGCCGTCGCCGCCGTCCGGGATGGCGAGGGCTTCAACGGCGAGGCGGGGACCGAGGTCGGAGCCGCCGATGCCGATGTTGATGAGACGGCGGAGGGGCTTGCCGCTGCCGCCGACAAGTTCTCCCCGGCGCAGGGCGAACGCGAAGGCGCGCATGGCGCGGGTGTCGCTGCCGCGTCCGGGCGGCGGCGGGCAGCCGCCGCGCATCGCCATGTGGGCGGCGGCGCGATTTTCGGTGAAATTGACGGCTTCGCCAGCGAAAAGGCGGCGAATGCCGTCGTCCAGCCGCGCTTCGCGCGCGAGCCGGAAAAGATCGGCGAGGACGCCGCCATCGAGGCGCTGCTTGGAAAAATCGGCGATGAGCGCGCTTCGCCCAGGCGCGGCGGGCGTGTCCAGATGCAGGGAAAGATGTTCGGCGCGGGCCGGATCGTCGGCGAAAAGAGCGGGAATCGGGCGGGCCGCGAGCCGACGGGCATGACCGGCGAGCGCTGTCCACGCGGGCAGACGCTGCGGCGCGGTGAAAGCGCCGGCGTCACTCACCGAAAACCCATTCCGGTTGGGAGCCTTCTCCCTCGGAAGGCACATCATCGGGCAAGGCGCGGCCTTCTCCGCCCCGCTCGCGGGCGTGGATCGAAACCTGATCTGAATCCGAACGGATATAAAGGTGCAGGGATTCGAACTGTTTTCCGCCGCCGCGGCGGAACGTCCAGGCCGGTTTCCAGCCTTCGGGCGGGACGGGTTCTTCGGCCTTGCGGTCGCTATAGAGCAGCAGCAGGCGGCAGGGCGTGGTGCCATCGGGAGCGGGATCGGGGCGCAGTCCGGTGTAGTAATCGAGCATGCCGCGGATCGAATCGGGGAGTTTGCGGCCGGCAACGCATTCGCCGGCATAGGGGACGAGCGCCTCGTTGAGCGCTTCCGCCATGGGCCGGTAGCTGCGGCCATGGTCGAACCAGGGCATCAGCAGCGTGACCGCCAGGCACCATAACATGGTCATGCCCATCGCCCAGCGGATCGCCGCCCGCCCCGGCGCGCGCGGCAGTTGCCAGTTGAGGATGAGCCAGAGCAGGCAGATGCCGAGTCCCAGCAGGATTTGGGGAAGCGCCTCGGCCTGCGGAAGCGTGAATGCCGGGGCGGCGCGGGCGACGTAGCGGGCGAGTCCGGGCGGCCAGGCGAACGCCTGCGCCGTCCACGCGATCCATACCAGGATGGCGAATACGCCGAAATTCATCGTCGAAAACCAGTCGAAGGCATTGGCCGCGCCGCGCCGCAGCGTGGGCAGGCCGCCGGCGGCCAGGAGCGCCAGCGCGGGCAAGAGCGGCAGGGCGGCGGGCGGGGAATGATCGGAGGAGACGGCCAGCAGCAGCGCCGCCGTGATCGCGGACAGCAACGGCAGCAGCCAGCGCAACTGGAGCAGGCGGCGGCGTTCGCGCCACAGCGCCCACAACGCGATGGGCCACAGCGGCCACAGGAACCAACTCAATAATTCGACGACGCGGAAGAATTCGCCGGCATCGAGGGGGCGTCCGGCGATGTGCCGCCATTGTCCGTGCCGCCAGGCGGCGAAGATCTCCGGCATCTCCAGATGCAGGGCGAGCGGCCACAATCCGCCCAGGCAGGCGGCCAGGGCCAGCCCGGCAAGGAGTCCGCCGCTGGCGCGCGGCGTGCGGCATTCGGGGCTGACCATCATGACCAAGGCGAAAAGGGGCGCGGTGAGCAGCAGTCCGGGAATACCGCCAGCGAGAATGGACAGCGCGCATCCCGATCCCGCTTGCAGGCAACCCGTCAATGGCTGTTCGGGCACGCGCGCAATCCCCGCGAGGACGAGGGCGATTGTCGCCATCAGGGCAATGATCGGCTGGGTTTCGTGGGCATGGAGGACGAGGCCGAGGCTGCCGAGGATGAGCAGCGCCGCGGGCGCGCGGGCCAGGCGGCCATAAAGGCGTTCGGCGGCGCGGGCGACCCAGTAGGCGGTCAGCGCGGTGAAAACGGCGCTCGCCAGCCGCGCGCCATCGTGGGCATCGAGCAGGCCGCCGGTGATGAAAGCGAGCAAGGCCGCGCACCAGTAATAAAGCGGGGGATATTCGATGAACGGGACGCCGCCGATCTGCGGGAAAAACAGTCCTTCCCCCTGGAGCATCGAATACACCGGGGCGAAATAGCGGATATCGTCGCCGCGCCATGGTTCGTGTCCGGTCAGGCCGGTGAGCAGGTAGAACCCGGCGAGCAGGGCGAGCCACATGGTGCCGTAAAGGCGGCGTTGCAGGCGGGACGGAGAGGCGGGCGGCTCGCGGAACATGCTGGCATGGCGGGGAACAAGCCGAGCATTGTAGCGGCTCCACGGCGAGACCGCCCAATCTGCATGTTCCCGGCGGAGAAGGGTGTGACTTTTTGCGCACAGGGGAAATATTTGCTTTTGCGGAGAGTGCTTAGAACCTATTCCAATAGGCCCGCCTTGAACCGCCGCATGGATTGCCACGGGCCTGCGGTCCTCGCAATGACGAGGTGGGGGGGCTTTCGCAATGACGAGGGGGGGCGGTTTTCGCAATGGCGGATTCTTTCGATGGATACTTCCCTCCCCCGCTTGCGGGGGAGGGTGCCCGAAGGGCGGGAGAGGGTTTCCAACTATCCGGCGCGCAGCGCCGCTGATTAAAAAGGGGGAGGAAGGAAGGGAACGCTTGTCCATTCCCCACCGCAAAGAAAACAGCGTCGCGGCGCTCCGTTATGGAAGGAAACCCTCTCCCGGCCCTGCGGGCCACCCTCCCCCGCAAGCGGGGGAGGGAAGTATCCATCGGAAGAACGCGTCATTGCGAAAACCCCTCCTCCCCTCGTCATTGCGAGGCGCGCATCGACGCGGCAATCCATGCGGCGGTTCGAGGCGGGCCTCTTGGAATGGATTCTTGGGATTCCCCTCCCCTCTTCCGGCCCTCGGCCACTCTCTCCCCCTG